>JAMIQD010000164.1:0-4183 GCA_035914755.1 Pseudobdellovibrionaceae bacterium
GGACTCTTGATCCAATGGCGGAGGGGTTGATGGTGGCCCTCGTCGGCGAGGCGACCAAGCTCAGTCAGTACATTCTAGAGGGAGATAAGGCCTATCATCTGAGGGCCCGACTTGGTATTGAGACAGACACTCTCGATATCACCGGCGAGGTTTTAAAAAGCTCTGAAGTGATGGTAGGTGAGTCTCAGGTTCGCGAAGTGGGGTTGGCACTTACGGGAACTATGAATTTAGAAGTCCCAGTCTATTCAGCAATAAAAATAAAAGGGCAAAAGCTGTATGAATATGCCCGCAAAGAACAAGATGTCCAAATTCCACTTAAAGAAATGAAATTTTGGGATGTTGAGTTTTTGGGCCTGAGAGATCGTGAGGCGGAGTTCAAATTTAAGTGTTCTAAGGGAAGTTATGTTCGTTCGTGGATATCGCTTTTAGGGAAAAAACTGGAGTGTGGAGCCGCGATGAGTGCCTTGACTCGCACCTGGTCGGACCCCTATTTGTTGGAGCAGTCTGTGTCGCTGGAAAATCTAGAGGTTGCCATTCAGCAGGGCCGTCCCTGTTCTGCGATGATCCCCCTTGAACAGGCCCTACCTTCTGTTAAAAGAGTTCGAATCAAGGGACATGATCAGACGCTTCTGGGGAATGGTCAGATCAGCCATGATTTGCGGTCTTTTTTGATCACGATGTTTAATCCACAAGAAGATGAAATTATTCAGGTTTCGTCCCTCATTTCTGGGAAGCTTTTGGCTCTCGTAGGTATTGAAAAAGACCGAGGTTTTGTTATAAAAAGGGTGATTAAGTATTGACCCTTTTGTGCGGGTGTGGGAGAACCAAGCCTCGAAAACTAACCGAAGCGACAGCCATGACGCTTCAATGTTGGTTCGGGGGCCAAGCGGCCTCAAACACATCTTAGAAAAAGGAGACTTTAATGGCAGTCACAAAAGAAACAAAAGCGCAAATCGTTAAGAAGTTCAAGAGATCAGATCTTGATACAGGTTCGTCTGAGGTGCAGATTGCACTTCTTACTACGAAAATTAACGAGTTAACTGGGCACTTCGCAACTCACAAAAAAGATCACCACGGTCGTCGTGGTTTGGTGACAGCGGTAAACCAGAGAAGAAAACTTCTCGACTACGTTCGTCGTACTGATGTCAAAAAATACGAAAACCTCTTGAAGCAATTAGATATTCGTAAATAGCAAAAAAAGGCTCGGGCAACCGGGCCTTTTTAGTTTTTTAGTAAAGCCCTGGGCTAGACTTCTCTCGAATAAAAAGTAATATAGAACAACTAAAAAGAAGAATGGCCAATTTGGCCCTTTCCCTCAAAAAAGAAAAAAGAGGGAGATGTATACAATCAAGGAGAATTAATGAAAACGACTGTAACTACTTCGGTGGGCGGAAAACAGATCACCATCGAAACAGGCCGTTTGGCAAAACAAGCCGATGGGTCCACTCTTGTTACCTGTGGTAATAACATGGTCCTCGTGACGGCGGTGTCTAGCCGAAAAACATCTACTTTGGATTTTTTTCCGCTAACTGTTGAGTATATTGAAAAATTTTATGCGACCGGAAAAATTCCTGGTGGCTATTTTAAGCGCGAAGGAAAGCCAACAAACGATGCGGTGTTAACAGCGCGTTTAATAGATCGACCGATTCGACCTTTGTTCCCGGAGGGGTATCGCAACGAGACTCAAGTGGTGGCGACGGTTTTGTCAGCAGATGGATCTTTTCCAGTTGAAATTCTCGCGAGCTTAGGAGCTTCTGCGGCTTTGCATGTTTCTGATATTCCTTTTAGCGGACCTACTGCGGCTATTCAGGTTGGACGTGTGGATGGCGAATTTATTGCGAATCCGACTCCGCAGCAGATGGAAAAATCGGACATGGACATCATCGTTGCAGGAACTCGCAACGGTCTTTTGATGGTTGAAGGTGAGACCAAGTTCATTAGCGAGTCGGACGCACTTGCGGCCTTAAAGTTTGGTCATCAGTCGATGATGCCATTGTTGAACGCTCAAGACGAACTTCGCGAAAAGGTCGGATCTAAATCAAAGAGATCTTTCACTCCTCCGCAAATTGACCCTGAGTTCCGCATGAAAGCGGAAGAACTGATGAAGGACAAGATAACAAAGGCACTGACAATAAAAGAAAAACAAGAGCGCTATGCTGCGGTGGACACTACTCACGCAGAGGTTAAGGCTAGTCTTTTGTCAGCTTTGACAGACAAGGATCTTCTTGCGACGCGTACGAAAGAACTGGCGACGATTGTTGAGGATTTAAAATACAAAGCGGCTCGCGACATGATTCTTGATAAGGGGACTCGTATTGATGGGCGTGATGTAAAAACAGTTCGTCCGATTGCTTGTGAAGTGGGGCTGTTGCCGCGTGCTCACGGCTCTGGTTTATTCACTCGAGGTGAAACTCAGTGTTTAGGTACAGTCACTCTTGGAACCTCTGACGATGAGCAGATGGTTGACGCTCTGATGGGAACTCAAACCCGTAAATTTATGCTTCATTATAACTTCCCACCATATTCAGTGGGTGAAGTGGGGCGTTTTGGTGGCCAAGGTCGCCGAGAAATTGGCCATGGTAACTTAGCGGAGCGCGCTCTTAAGGCAGTTCTGCCAGATCATGCGAAGTTTCCTTATACTATTCGCGTAGTTTCAGAGGTTCTTGAGTCTAATGGCTCTAGTTCTATGGGAACAGTCTGTGCGGGAACATTGGCGATGTTAGATGCAGGGGTGCATATTAAAGGCAACGTAGCGGGTATTGCGATGGGCCTTATAAAAGAAGGAGATCGGGTTGCTGTTTTGACCGATATTTTAGGTGACGAAGATCACTTGGGTGATATGGACTTCAAAGTTGCAGGGACTACTTCTGGAATCACGGCTTTGCAAATGGATATCAAAATCGATTCTGTTTCTTTTGCGGTGATGGAGCAAGCGCTCGCTCAGGCAAGAGACGGGCGAGTTCATATTTTGAATGAGATGGAAAAAGTTATGAAGTCTCCTCGTGGATCGATTTCTGAATTTGCTCCTCGTATTGAGACAATCAAAATTAAGCCAGATAAAATACGTGAAGTCATCGGAGCCGGTGGTAAAGTGATTCGCGGAATTACCGAGGCTACAGGTGTTAAGATTGAGATTCAAGATGATGGAACTATCAACATTGCGTCTGCGGATCCTGAAGCAACAAAAAAGGCGATCGCTATGATCAACGACATTTGTGCTGAGGCTGAAGTTGGAAAGATATATAAAGGGCGAGTCGTTAAGATTGCAGAGTTTGGAGCTTTCGTAGAAATTCTTCCGAACTCTCAAGGTTTGCTGCATATTTCTGAGATTTCGCATGAGAGAATTCGTAGCGTCAGTGATGTTCTGAAAGAGGGCGAAGTGATTGACGTAAAGGTTCTTGAGGTCGATCGCGCCGGTCGTATTAAGCTTTCTAGAAGAGCTGCTCTTAACTAATGATTCAATTCAAAAAAAGTGAACTTGATAACGGAATCAGGGTGCTGAGTGAACAGCACCCTGATTCTCGGGCTATCTCAATGGGTATTTGGGTGCTCACTGGGACTCGCGATGAAAGCGAAGGTGAGGCGGGAATCTCTCACTTGCTTGAGCACATGGTTTTTAAGGGAACAAAAACAAGGTCTGCGTATCAAATCGCTCGCTCTTTAGAGGCCCTCGGAGGGGATCTCAACGCCTATACCACCAGAGAGTATACCTGTTATCACGCTTTAGTTTTAAAAGATCATTGGCAAAAGGCTTTGGATATTTTGTGTGACCTGGTTACCAATATGCAAATTTCTACCAATGATTTTCGCCTTGAGAAGGGCGTTATTCTGCAAGAAATTGCGATGACTGATGATACTCCTGAGGAACTGATTTACGATATTCTGTTTGAAAAAGCGTATTCTGGAAATCCAGTTTCGGCCCCTATCTTAGGTTCAGTTAAGTCGGTCGCAACGATGTCGCAAGCCAAAGTGATTAACTACTATAAATCGCGTTACACGGGTAAAAATATTATCATGAGTGTAGCCGGCGATCTTGATCACCAGGTTTTTTTAGAGGCAGTTGAGCAAAAGCTTTCAAAAAAGAAAAAAGCCAAGTTCGAAATCAAACGAGAACGTCCCCGTTGGAAAAAGGCCCGCGCTGTGGTTGAAAAGTCTTCCGAACAGGTTCACATGCTGATGGGGC
>JAMIQD010000165.1:0-9045 GCA_035914755.1 Pseudobdellovibrionaceae bacterium
ATAGAGAGTCTGTTGGGTCACTCCAAGCTCCCGGGAAAGTTCCTTGGCGGGCATCCCTGCTTCGAGTTTTTTGACGGCTCCAATAATCTGGTCGTCCGTGAATCTTTTCTTCATCTAGTGCTCCTTCTCCGGCTTCTGGCCGGGGTTTTGGCACACCATGACTCAAGATGCAAGACTTACAGTTTTAAGGGAGAACCGCCATACAGATTTTTACCTAGGATTAGTTCCAGATGGCGTGATAACTCGAAGAAAAGGAAAGACCAAGTTTCGAGGATGATGCTTTGGTCAGATAGGCTAGCAAATCTAGTCAGAATGCAAAGGTGCGCTACTATTTGCGCACCTTTGTGAAGTTAAAATGGCTTCTAAGGAAGGGTTTAGTATCCAATTTTCAGCGTACAAGAAAATGGTATTTGGTCATCTATATTGCCGGCGCGTCCACGAAAAAGGGCGTTCAGCTTCAGTGTTTCACCAATTGAAGGATTGAGGTGCTGTTTAAAACTCACTAAAGTGAATGAGCCACCGTCGTGTATTATAGCAATCATAACATCCCCGCCTATATTGAGATCTGCTCTTCCATCGTCTCCCTGATATGTTTTCAATTTCATTATTGTTTGTGTTTCTTTTTTTACATCGACGTTAAAGGAAAAAATGTCGTCACTTCTAAGACGTGTTAAAGATGCTGAGCGGCTTATTTCGAATTTAAGATCTAGCGTGAGACCTTTTTTGACCACTTCTCCTGAATAATTCGTTTCTAGACAAGTAACGAAAATATCTTGAGGAGCAGACCACGCTGGTGTCGAAAGGAAGATAAAGCCGGTACCCAAAATCAATGAAACTTGTTTCAACAATAAAACTCTCATAACTTCCTCCAAAAAAATTTATCAGTAGCAGAAACATACGTGACTGAAGAAAACGATGCCAGGTATTAATTCGATCTGAAAAAATTTCAAATCCAAATTAAGAATTGTCTTTCCATTCATCAATCCAATCTTAAGTGGCTTTATTTTGAATTGAGTACCAATGGCTTTTAATCAGACTTGATGGGTCGACTATATGATAGCGCTATTCCGACCCTCATGGAGTCTTCGAACCCCAAACATCCTATAAACGATTTTACGTGTACTTGAACAAAAAGGTCCCCAAGACTGACATTAAGGCACCCACGAAACATTCCTTTTTTGGACCAGATGAATCTTTACCCAAGTAGTGGCAATACCTTATTGATTTTAGGATGATTTAGGGTTCCGTAGACGTTAGATTTTGGATGGACAATTGAGTCAGAACAAAATTGTGACTCGATAAAAATATCATAAGTTGTTACAATAGGCGATGTCGAAAAAAATACTATTAACTATACTGACTGTTCTTTACTTTGTTTTTACAGGCTGCGCTTCGTTAGACGGAAAAAAAATAACCATTATTAGGGGTGAAAAATTGGAGTTCGCATACCTTCATGGCGAACAACCTACTGTAGTTTTTGAAAGTGGTTTAGAGGGGCACCTAGAGTGGTGGGCAAAAATAGTTCCGGAAATTTCTAAAGCACACAGTGTTTTTGCCTACAATCGACCTGGGATCGGAAACAGTGAAAAAACTGACAGAACTAGGGATGCTGCACAAATTATTGAGGATTTAAGGGCAACTCTCAAAGATTTTAAGATCGCTCCTCCATATGTATTAGTGGGTCACTCTTCTGGTGGACTGTATTTACAGTTGTTTGCGAGAAAATATCCAGCTGAAGTTGCAGGGCTTGTCCTTGTAGATTCAACACACCCATTACAGATGAAAGGTGCCGGCGCGCCCGAAAATTGGTCCTGGTGGGTAAGGACTTACATGAAAATGTTTTTGTCCACGACTGGTGAGCGCGAATTGTCGGCCATCAATGAGTCGGGTGAACAAGTTTTAAAGTATTCGGGCGAGGATTTGAAATTTCCAATTCGAATTTTAACGGCCACTGAGCCGGAAAGTGGGAGTAACGAATATGAAAGAGATCTGATCGAAAAGAGAAAGAATCTGGCTGAACTTTATCCGAATTCAAAACAGACATACATTAAAGGAGGGCACTCGATTCCAATTGAAAGTCCTCATGCCGTCGTTTCGGCAATTCAAGAAATATTTTCTCAATTGCAAAAATGAAATCTCGGAGCTAACTTCGGAGACTTACCGACACACTCTTTTATATGCTTTTCTTTCTGGTCACAACCCCTTCTTAAAAAGAAGAGCTCTGATTCAAAACGCTCCTTCAACTGAGCGTTTTCATTTTTAGGATTTCGATCAAGGTTTGACCCTATTTTTCAACAGCATCCAAAAACTGTCGAGGATTCACAATCTTCAAATCTAAAACACTATTAAGGACAAGCAGGTCCTTATCACCGCTCACGATATAATCAACTTTACCAGCCAAGGCCGCAGATAAAAACATGTCATCATTCGGATCTCGACAGATTGGCTTCGGTAATTTCATGGGTTGAACATATTCTGAATGCAGTCGAATTGTCTCAAGAATTTGTGCGACGAGTTCCGGTTGATGATTTAAAAGATTATTTAAAACGGTTTCATACTCATTCACAATTTCATGAGAAACCACGAGTTTAAACTTGGATGCTGACCAAAGTTCCAGCACCTTATGAGGCGAACCTTTCCACAAGGTGCCTGAAATAAAAACGTTGGTGTCGACAACAGCCTTAATCATTTTTGACGGCGGACCTTTTTGATGGCTTTTGCAACATCGCTAGGTTTGAGGCCATGTGCTTTAGCACTCTGAGCGGCTTCTTTCATCAAACCAGAAAATTCAGCAAGACTGGGGGGTGTAATAGATTTCAGAATAACGGTATCACCCTGGCCAATCACAACAAACTGGTCGCCCTCTTTTAATTTAAGATTGTCCCTGATTTCCTCAGGAATTACGATTTGACCTTTTGATGATAGCTTTGTCGTTGCATAGGCAGCCATATAAACTCCTTAATCTTACTGGTAAGATTATCTCATAATACGATCCTTGCCACAAGGACTTTCTCAAAAGATCACTTACCTCTGAATACAGAGGGCTTAAGACTGAGCCCAGCTCGCTTTGGATTGCTTTTAATGGCCCGCAGTCGTTCTTCAATAGCAGTCCGGCTAACCTCAAAATAGTCAGCCAGCCGCGCTACTTTCCATCCCTCAACCCATCGAAGTCTTGCCAGTTCCGTCAAATCGAGGTATTTCCGTTCCCAAGCAAGCTTGTAAGCCTGTGAAACCACTGGCCCGCTTAGTTCTTGTAGCTTAGCGTAGCCTCCACCACTGCTTTGGTGGTTTCATATGGTTCGGTTCTCTGATTCAGTGTTAATATTCTAAGGAGCTACTGGTGCGTCGGCCTCGTAACAACACCGACTCTTCCCTGTGTCCTTTATGCTTTCGATGAGCTCACGAAATTTACCAGTAACTTTGATGGCGGCAGGGCAATTCGAAAATTTCTTGTTCGAAATGCTAGTGCCCCCCTTAAACTGTTGGCAAACATGCCAACGACTAGCCGATTCGGTAGGCGCAGCCCCTTTTTGATTTACGGCCAGCTTACGACAGCCAACATAAAAACAAATTTTTCCTGTGTTATGCGAATTTATTAATTCTTTTGATATGGTATACAGAGTTCCTCGTTTTACGGCACCTTTTCCGTCGAAGTCTCCAAACATACCCCCACCATTAAAATCGGAAAGTTTACTCAAATTCTTCGGGTTTTTGCTGCAAATTTCGGATAAAGGTATTTGCTCGATAACCTCATCCTCGACTTGATCGACCCCACAATTCAGGGGCTTTAATTCCGACGCTGAAGTCTGAATGGCTCCAGCAAATGAATGGTAAAAAATAGTAAAAACTAAAAAGTATTTTTTCCCAGGCATAATTCATAATCAGATTTATTTTCTAAGTTGGTCAACAATGAAGTGTCACATTGGCGGGATTTTTTTTCAGAACGTGACAACTCTTTAGACAGCACCAGATCTTTTATGTATGAATCTAAAAATAAGGAGCAAAAATGAAAATTCAATTAAATATAGCCCTGTGCTTAAGCGTTTTACTTTCAACAGGAAGTGTTTTCGCAAATCCACTGTCACTCAAAAACGTGGTGGTCGCCGAAGATCGTTACGATGGAGATATCTCTAGAAGTTTTCCTTGTATCGCGGATATGGGGGTGATTTTTTGTGATCCAACAATCATGGGTCTCGAAAGCGCCTGCCGCGCAACCCTTAAAATAACGAACACAAGCCTTAGCTGTAAATCACTAAGCGGTGATTTCGTCGAATTCGGTCAGATCTCAAGCCATGCAGACTTTACGGACAACACTCAGGATGATTACTTTGGTTATTCTGTTAAGTACTCAGACCGAGTGACTCTAGAGGCGTTTATCACTCCCAACGGAAATAAAGATCTCCAATTGATAGTAAAATAGGCTCAGTGAATTACTGAGCCTGAATTACTGAGCCTTGGCCTCGTTGCCCTGCGACTGCGCCTCTTCTGTCACGATTTTGACGAGGGCGCTGTCGACCGCCTTAGCAATTTCGAGCTTTTTCTGATTTGCCATCCAACCTGAGTTTTCTGCACGAACGCGGAAAAGCTCTTGCTTCGCCTTTGGATCATTAAAGTAGTTCAATGCATTTTGGCCAGCATCCTTAAGCTCGCTTTTACTGGACTTTAGCAAATCCAAAATCTGTGGCAAAGCCGCAGATCCAAGCTCTCCCAGCGCCTGACTGCACCACTTTCGAACCGTGTCATCAGCGTCCTTAGAGCAGTCCTTAGCGATCTCAAGAGCGCCTTCGGTGTTGTCCTTGATGTCAATTTCGGCAAGCGCACGGGCAGCGACGGGACGTTGCAGCTTTTTCGGAGATGTCACCTCTCGGCGAATCGCATCAAAGCCTACCTGCCCCATACAACCCAGTGCTATGATCGCTGCATCATCCTCAGCTCCGGTCCGAATAGCTGCCACAATCGAATCGATATAGGGCTCGGCTACCTGGCGCTGAGACTCTGGAAGTGCGCAGATCATTTTGACAGCTCGTCCTCTCGCCTCCCCCTGTGTTGATAAATTTGTCGAAACGTATTCAGTAACCAGCTCATCGCTTTTTAAATTTTCAACCAAGACCTTCGCAGCAATGCCACTCGCCTTGGGACTGTCGAGTAAACTTTTAAGTCGATTATGGGCCCACTTCTTTTCATCCTCGCCAAGACGAGTGAGAACCTGAGCCGCCGCCTCAATAACCTCTACTTGTTCTTTTTCTGAAATGCGCTTTACAAGCAAATATCCAACACGGCGAACATTTTCAGTTCCAAACTTTGGCATAGCCAGAATTGCCGCACTTCGAACTTTAGCGCTCGGATGTTCGACCATGATCTTTGCTAACTTGGGCAAGGCGACCACTGATTTCATGTCCGAACATTTCACGGCTTGCACTGCCCAAAAAACCACATCTTCGCTATCATAAACTGTAAGAGCTTTTTGAATTTCTTTGCTGTTCTCAGCGCAAGACTTACCAGCGGTCACCAGCTTATAAAATAATTTCGCGTCGTCTTTAATAGGAACTACAGATGCCGCGACCTCAGTCACAGGATTTTCTGAGGTGCTTACTTGGGACGTCTCTTTTTGTTGTTCTTTTTTAGTAACAGCTGCCTGAATCAGAACCTGCGATGTCTCTGGTCGACTAGCCACATAGGCCGTCACAATCATATTACCTAAAAAGATAGCCGTGATCGGAACCAAAGCAAACACCGGCAGCCCCAACATAAAAGCAGAAAATCGACTAAAGGCAATCTGCGATGACCAAGTCAACACCAGTCCCATCAAACTCCAAACAATTACAAACAAAGCGATAGCGAAGGCAATTGGGATAACGACAGCTTGCCAAACCAAGGGGACCCAAGAAAATTGACCGACCATATAGAACCCAAAGGCTACCAAAAGAGCAATGGTTGCACGAAAAAGCCAACCCCAAGGCGAGCGCCGTAAAGAACTCGGCAGCGAGTGCGCAAGCCAAATCCCGGCGCGGCTCAAGGTACTAAAGTTCGAGTAAAGACAAAAAACAATTCCCACAAACAAGAAGTACTGACCATACTCGCTTGCTCGTTGGGGCAAATTCGGAGTTGCTCCGGCCACGACCATCACGGCGACCGCTGTTAAGAATAGCAAAACCCACGGTAAAACCAAAAATCTGAGCACTTTCATTTTCATAGTCGCTAAGCCCCCAACTATTTAGAATCCGCGAAAATAACCTGCAAGGTTGCTAACATAATTGGCTACAAACTTTTGGTCCAGCACTGATTGCCTCATTTGGCTGCAGAAGTAACTTTTTTACTATCAGATGTATTTAATTTGATTTCAGCTTCTCTCAGTTCGCGATTGCGTCAGTGTAAACTTTACTGTTCAAAAAAATAACATCTATCCGCAGAGAGAGCCACCGCTTATTATTCCAATCTCGGAGGCAGCCATGACTCAAAACACGTTTTATATTTTGTCACTAGCGACGACAGTCACCCTGATCACTGGTTGCCATAAAACCTTCTTCAACGATGAGCCGACTTCAAAAAATCGGCCAACAAAAGTAGAGGCGCCTAAATCACCCTCAGCCGAGAAGCCATCGACCCTCATTGTTGATTGCGTTTATGATACCAGCTCGAATCTCAAGCTACAAATCACTATCAACATAGAAAAGAAAACCGTCCTGACGGCTTCGCTCTATGACTCTGCCAAAAATCAAACAGCAGAAGAAACTCAGACCAAAATAAAGAAACAGTCCAAAAAAGGTGGCATCCAGAGTGTTGAACTCGAGGATGGCACCACCCTGCAAATCCCAAATGTCCTTTACGCAAATTCCGAAGACACCGAAATCCGGGCCAACGAAGAAGACCTCTATCGATGTTTATGACGCCCAAAACGATTGGTATTAATCCCAAAAAGATAATAGAAAGGGCACCAGCCAATAAGCCCTGTTAGAAAAGGAATGCTGCCAAGCCACAGTAAAGGGTTAAAGCTGCCAGCATCTGTAAAAGCAAACATGACCAGCAAGCCGCCCACGACCATTCTAGCCGCCCGCTCCACCGGATGAATATTGTAATGCATATGTTCACGAATAAAACGCGGTCTCATAAGGCCTCCCTGTGAGGCCTTATTCTATCGCAAACCGCGCCTAGTGATCAGTCCTATTTTCGAGATACTCAGAGACGCTCTCTAATGATTGCTCTTTGGCGCTGCACACTGGCCGCGATGTTGGCAATCCATCAGCATATCTCGAAGCCTCATAAGCTCTTCTAAGCTATTTTCCATCTCAACATCAAAACCTGCCTTTTTTGACCCCACAGGAGCAATTGCGGCGTATCTTTGAACATGATCAAACTGAGCCTGATCATAGGAGTTCTCCTGATCTTGCATGTAGATTTCTTTTGAAAGAGACGCAATAAATCTATTGCGCTGAGCGTGTGCTTTTTTAAGCGCTCCCTGAAGATCTCTCCAGCACTTCACCTCGCCTACGAAGACCGCCTTTTTGGTGGTTTTTTTAAAGATCACGACATCTAACTCACCAATGGTTCTCTTCGTATCACCATACTCAATACCATTGATGATCTCGAAATCCTTTGCCGGAAAAGTCTTGTAGAGCTCCAGGCGGGCTACCTGCTCGCAGACCGTGCCTACAACCTCATAGTTGACGGCAGAGTCGCGAAGCGCTTCCATAAGCTCAGGAAGAGGCGCGGCTTGAGTTGTCGACGAGAGCAAGAAAAATAACAGAACGCTGCGAGAAAAACGCATTTTAACTCCTTGTAGTCAAACATTTGCGGTGTTCGGTAGAAACGCCGGGCCCATTCCCGGTTTATACAAAGCAGATTGGGGCTTACCAAAAAAAGTAGGTACGACTCAAGCTAAAAAACTGAGATATTCATCTTTTTTTTATTTTTTAAGAAAAAAAACGCCGGCTAATTGAATCTGCCGGCGTTTTTTAGAGAATTTTTCGGGGTTTGTCAAAAAAGCGCTAGATACGCTTTACCTGGCTCGAGATCTTGCTGATTCGCTTGGCCTTGCTCGCAACTTTTCTTTTCTCGGCTTTACACATGGCAATCTCTTTTTTGGAGGCCTTTTTGGTATGTTTCGCTATTTTTTTGCAATCCATCTTTTTTGAAGACTTTTTAGCAAGAGCCTTGTGTTTTTTAGAGTTCTGTTTTTTGGCGATCTTGTGACTTTTCTTCGAACTTTTCTTGGCAATACTTTTTTTGGAATGTTTTTTGGACTCACGCTTAACAGATTTTTTAGGAATTGCCTTTTCCTCCGACATGCCAGCTGACGAGCGAGAATACTCCTCGTGATGAGATGTCACCTCTTGCTTCTCTGGCAAAGTCGCCGGAAACAATTCTGGAGTTGGCGTTTCTGTCTTTTGCTGAGTTCCCGCATAAAATGTGTCGGTGGCAGGAACTTCTGGAGCTACGCTATCTAGCTCTGAATTCGACCGCTCCTCGTTCATTGTCTGAGTCTGAACTTGCTGTTGTTCCGCCGCCTGAGTTTCGGCCTGCACTTGGGAGCCATCTCCCATGTCTAGATTTGGCACTTGCTCTGAAGACTGAGCCACTGGAGCTGGCTCCGGCGAAACTACCGGCTGCTCAGAATTGACGGCCGCTTCTGGCGTAGGATTAAGCAGCTCTAAAGTTGAGCAAGAAATCAAAAACGAACAAACTGACGCAAGGATTATTGTCATTCTCATTGAACCCCTCTTTTCCCCAAAATGTAAAAACAGTATAGCAACGACCTTTTAACTATTGCTTGCTAATAATTCTCAATTCTCACATTAAATCAAGTGCTTATAAGGCATAAAGTTGACACCTGACTGAACAGTTTACGCCGCTTGGATGAAATAAACACTCTGCCAGAAAATTGACAAACCAAAGTGAGACGGGATACCAGTAAGAGATGAAATACATTCTTTGCATTCTATTTTCAGCCGCCGCCGCCGAAGCCCATGTTCATCAAACCTTTGATATCCAGGTCACCCCGGCCATCAAAAGCCTCGTCGTAAAGGACCTGATCCAGGCGCCGCAATC
>JAMIQD010000166.1:0-6428 GCA_035914755.1 Pseudobdellovibrionaceae bacterium
CAAAAGTAACTTCCACATAGTAATATTTACCGTGATTGGTCTGTCCTTTTTGCCGATGATTGTATCAGGTCTACGAGGTTATTTTAGAACCTCAACCCGCCAACTATAATCTTCTAAATGCGTCATTTTCATGGTACAGGTCTTGCTTTGATAACGCGAGTCGGGCCATATTGGGACCGGCACAAAATTGGCTTTATCGTAACGAACGCTAAAGCGTCAAAAGGGGTTTTAATGAACAAACTTATTCTTACGGCGACTCTGGTGACCTTTGCTGGATCTTTAGTGCAGGCTCAGAGTAAACAGACCGCGACAACGGCGACAACTCAGCCAGCAGCGCAAACAAGTACGACAACCATAGCCCCTGAAGCACAGGCGACGGCAGGGAAGTCTTGGAGTCTTTCGTTTATCACTCAAGCTGAGATCGCAGCCGCTGAGGCTAACTACCAAAATTCTAAATCCGTGAATACATTAAACTCTGTTGGCGGCTCTTACAATTTAAGTAAAGATCGTCGCATAGGCCTCCGTCAGTATTTTAGTGTTGCCCACGACGGACAAAGTGGCGAAAACGCTACTACAATGATGGATGCTGCGGTCACCTACGGGTTGAGCAACTTGAAGGGCGTTTTTGGAACGGACCCCTTAGCTCCAACATTTTACTATGTTGTGCCAACCTCGCAATCATCGATTGATGCTCGTTCGAACGGTGCTGTCAGAATGGATGCTGAATTTGCATGGACTTTGAATCCAAAATGGACAGTTTCATACAACGTAAGTCCTCGTCAGAGCTTTGTTCCAAACGGATCTATGCTTGTTGAGGGAAGAGAAGTCCCACTTTTTGCTAAAACAACTTTGATTCATTATGCGGCTCTTTATTACTCCTTAGGTGATTTTGCGCAGGCGTATACTACTGGTGGTCTTCTGCATCGCTGGAAGACTTCAGACATGTCAACGAATGAACGGAATTTGTTGTTGGCAGCGGGAATGAACTTCGCTTTCATCGGCGGTAAGATTATGCTGACTCCAGTGGTTTCCGTAGAGTCAAAGCAAATCGCCAGCGCAGCATCTCTGCCAACCGAAGAAGTTCTTCAAGAAAAAAATATTTCTTATGCTCTGACGGGTGCTTTCGTTTTTTAAGCAGCCGCAGTGATTTTATGGCCGCATTCACCGCAGAACTTTTGTCCCTCGGTGTAGGCGGCGCTGCAAGCCGGACAGGCGGGGCCTGAGACGGCTTTTTTTATGGCCTTTTTTTCTGGTTCGTTGGGATCGACAAAGCCTTTTTCGTTCCACTTGTCGACTTCACGTATGATTCGCCAGTTTTTAAAGAACCCCGAGAACTCTTTGAGCTCAAATTGCAATTGAACATCGCTGTTTGAATTCGTTTTTCGTTTTGCAAAAAGGCCCTTGCTTTCTAAGCGGGTCAGCGTGTCCGTCGTAAAGTTGATGCCGTGCTCATTTTTGAAATGCTCAACTACTTTTGGAAACTCAAGACTGACCATGCCGAAGCGATCGGGTGTTGCGCTCTCAGCCAAACTAAGAAGTCCCCCAAGAGTATTGACCACGGGCTCCTCGACTTTTAGAACCTCGGACTTTCCACCTTTAAAGTAGTAGTATTGATAGAATTCGAAAAAATTTTCGATCGCTGCAAGATCAAAGAAATGAATTTTTTGGATCATCTCTGGACCTTCTGGATCATCGGGATCTTTGTCCATTTCGTACATTGCCAGCTTGAGCTTCACTAAGAGATTCGTGGCCTGCTCTAGGCGCTTGAGGGACTCTCCGAAAACGCGTTGTGAGTACTGGCGATAAAGCCCCCAGTCGATCACCACACGACCTTCTCTTTTTTCTCCCTTGTGATTTGCGGCATGAAAAATAGTTCCAAAGACTTTTGCAATGAGCTCTTCAGGGCAAGGAGTTGCGTCCTTTTCGAGTCTTTGTGATCGGACATCGGCCATTGTAACCTTGAGTCGATCCGCAAGGCTTTTGATAATGATTTTATACATCTGCTGAGCAGTCTCAAATTGCTGCTTAAAAGCCTCAAGAGGGATCTCTAAAACCTTCGTTTCAGTGGTGGCGACGGCTGAGGTTGTAAAGCTTCCCAACCCTAAAAGAACCTGTTCCCCTAAAATTTGGCTTGAGCCCACTTGAAACATATCGACGGTCTTTTTATTCCGAACCAAACAGAGGTTTACAGCTCCGGATTGAATCAGGTAGACATTTTGAATCTTGTCACCTTCTGAATACAGTAGCTCGCCCTTTTTTAAAGTCTTTAATGACATGATGAAACTCCCGAGGTTGTCAGGATTCTTATCGGAAAATTTCGGAAGATCTAAACCATTACTAGGTAGGATTTACGTCTAGTTTCGGCTTTCTCGGGATCTGAGATATTGGGCAATCTTGTTGCCATTGGGTAGCAGCGGGAGGGGGTCAATAGGGCCTTTGTCCTTGCGAATTTCGAAGTGAAGGTGAACTCCAGTGGCTCGTCCTGTTCTCCCCATGGCGCCCACGATTTGTCCTTGAGAAACGACCTGCCCCTCTTGTACCAGAATTTTTTCCATATGAGCGTAGAGAGTCGCCCAACCTTTGCCGGATTCAATCAACACCATTCGTCCGTAGCCACGAAATTCTCGGCCTGTGTAAATAACAGTACCGCCTTGTGCTGCTAATATTGGAGTGTTTTTCTTTGAGGCCAGATCGATTCCTAAGTGGGGGCGTCTTTTGTATGGCAGATAGCCGCGGGTCATTCGAGCATCATCAACAGGCCAATCAAACAAATCCGTTTTGTCTTTAAACTGTATTTTTTTAGCATCGGAGGCCATCTCTTTAACGTCCGAGGTTCTGAAATCAGGAGTCGACAAGGGGTCCTGAATTAGAGAACGAGACAGGGGAGTGTGATACGTGGCACAGGACCCAAGTGTTAATAAGGTCAAAAGTGCGCAGAAGAGTCCTGTTACCATCGATGAAGTGTTCCGTTGCATAAGGAAAGTATAACCCAGCGGGAACGAGGATCAAAAAGTAATTCGATAAATTATGTCCTTAAGAGTCAAAAATGACAGCACTTTTAAACTTAGGACTGGCAAATAAAATTTAATCCTAGACGTATATCGGGTGTTTTCCGCAGAGTTCCTTAACCTCATTTTTAATACGCGTTTTAAGTGCTGCGTCTTCGGGATTGCTCAAGACTTGAGAAATCCATTTTGCAATTTGTTTCATATCGGTTGGCCCCATTCCTCGAGTAGTGAGGGCTGGAGTGCCAATGCGAACACCGCTTGTAACAAAAGGAGAGCGTTTTTCATTCGGCACCGTGTTTTTATTTACAGTAATGCCTGCCTCATCAAGGGCAATTTCAGCAACTTTCCCGGTGATTTCTCGGTCGCTAAGGTCGATGAGAATAAGATGGTTGTCTGTGCCCCCAGTTACCAAGCGGAATCCCAGGGAGAGGATTTCTTCAGCGAGAGTTTTAGAGTTTAAAACGACATCGTCGATATATTTTTTAAAGCCAGGCTTTAAGGCTTCGCCAAAGGCCACAGCCTTTCCGGCAATGACATGTTCAAGTGGTCCGCCTTGAATTCCTGGGAAAATTTTTGAATTAATCACCTTAATATTTTCTTCTGAACAAAGAATCATACCGCCACGAGGGCCGCGTAAAGTTTTGTGAGTCGTGGTGGTAATGTAGTCAGCAAAACCAACCGGAGACGGGTGTGCCCCTGTTGCAACAAGACCTGCAAAGTGCGCCATATCTACCATCAACTGAGCCCCAACCTCGTTTGCGATTTCACGAAACTTTGCAAAATCCAAAACTCGAGGGTAAGCGCTGTATCCTGCAATGATTAGTTTTGGTTTTACCTCTCGCGCAGTTTTTAAAATTGTATCGTAATTGATTCGCTCTGTTGCTGGGTCTAGTTTGTAAGAAGTGGCGTTGAATAACAGACCACTAAAATTCACTGGAGAGCCATGAGTGAGGTGCCCCCCGTGAGACAAGTCCATCCCGAGAACGGTGTCTCCTGGTTTCATGCACGCAAGATAGACGCCCATATTTGCTTGTGATCCTGAATGGGGTTGAACGTTCGCCGCACCGACGCCGAAGAGTTTTTTTGCCCGTTCTATAGCCTGAGATTCGATCAAATCAACGTAATGGCATCCACCATAGTATCTTTTGTTTGGATAGCCTTCCGCATATTTGTTTGTAAGGCAAGAGCCCTGGGCCTCCATGACGGCTTGGGAAGTGTAGTTCTCAGAAGCGATCATCTCGAGGCCATATTCCTGGCGCTCTTTCTCTTGATTTATTAATTGTGAAATTTCGGGATCTAGTTCAGAAAGAAAAGACATTGAGGCCTCCGCCTTATTGAAAAATGCTTTTCATATTTAAAAATAACTAACAGAGCTTGGCAACTCTTTGTGAGTGACGACCGCCTTCAAACGCGGAGCCTATAAATGACCTTAGAATTTTTTGGGCCATTTCTGGAGCTACTGCTCTTGCGCCAAGACAAAGAACATTTGCATTGTTGTGTTCGCGCGAAAGCTTGGCGACATCCTCATTCCAACAAAGAGCCGCGCGAATTTGAGGGTAGCGATTAGCCTTGATAGCCATGCCTTGTCCTGAACCACAAATCAAAACACCACAAATGCCCGCATTGAAGGCGTCCTCTGTGACAAGGTGAGACTTTGTTAGGTCTGTTAGCCTTGAAGCCAGTTTACTAGCAAAATCAGGGTAATCCACAGAGCTTGTATCTACGGGGCCTAAGTCTTCCCAGGGGAGATCAGGATTGTTTTTTATGAATTCTTGTTTGAGGCTAAACCCTGCGTGATCAGAAGCAATTAAGATTTTTTTTATCATATTTTTGAGAATATCATGCAGGCGTTTGTTCCGCCAAAACCAAAGCTATTGTTCATCACATTTTGTAACTTGCCGTGGCGTGCTTCGTTTGGAACGTAATCTAAATCACAATCATCGCTAGGATTCTCAAGGTTGATTGTCGGAGGAACAATTTGATCTTTGAGTGCCATGATGCAAAAAGCGCCCTCGATCGCACCTGCGGCGCCTAGAGCGTGACCAGTCATGCTCTTCGTTGAAGAGACCCAAACCTTTTTAGCACTCTCGCCCATGATGTTTTTAACAGCCACAGACTCAAGACCATCCCCGACAGGAGTGCTTGTTCCGTGGGCGTTGACGTACTGAATATCAGATGGATTCAAACTTGCATCTTGTAAGCACATTTTCATGGCTGCATAGGCGCCAGCGTGCTCCGGCGCAGGCGAAGTCATATGATATCCGTCCGCAGAAACACCATAACCTGTAATTTCGCAGAGAATATTTGCCCCGCGCTTTTCTGCATGCTCAAGGGATTCAAGGATCATGATCGCGGCCCCTTCAGCGAGAACAAACCCATCGCGGTCCTTATCCCAAGGACGGCTGGCTCTTTCGGGATCAGAGTTGCGAGTGGAAAGGGCCCTCATAGCTGCAAAGCCGCCAATAGCCATTGGACAGACTGTGGACTCAGCACCGCCAGCGACCATGACATCCATCCATCCATTTCGGATATAATTCACAGCCTCACCCAGGGAGTGAACTCCTGAGGCACAGGCTGAAGTAACAGAATAATTTGGTCCTTTCAGTCCATGAGCAATACTTACCTGGCCAGCTGCCAGATTCGTAATGACCATTGGAATAAAGAAAGGGCTTATTCTCCCAGGACCTTTTTCTAAAAGACGGGAGTGCTGCTCTTCGATACCAGGAAGTCCACCCATCCCAACCCCAATAATACAACCAGCGCGAGGGGCAAGTTCTTCAGTAATCTGAAGATTTGCCATCTCAAAGGCCATTTTTGTCGAGGCTAAGGAGTATTGGATGAACAAATCCATTTTCTTTACTTCTTTTTTGTCGATGTAAAGTTCTGGATTAAATCCCTTCACCTCGCCAGCAAAAGTAACGTCAAATGCTGAGGCGTCAAAACGAGTGATCTTGGCGATACCCGAACGGCCTTTTTTTGCATTTTCCCAGCTTTCTTGGATAGAAAGTCCTAGAGGAGTGACGGCACCGATGCCGGTGACCACCACGCGCTTTTGTGCTTTGGCAGGGCGTTCAAATCGAGAGCCCATGGGGACTAAGCTTTACCTTTTTTTGTTAGGTAAGAAGCCACGTCTTGAACGGTTTTCAGCTTTTCAGCATCTTCATCTGGAATTTCAAGATCGAACTCTTCTTCCATAGCCATAACAAGTTCAACAATATCAAGGCTGTCTGCACCTAAATCATCGATAAAAGAAGCTTCTGCTTTCACTTTATCTGGGTCTACGCCGAGTTGTTCAACGATGATATCTTTAACCTTTGGATGAATTTCCATTATTTCCTCCTGTAAATTCATTTTTAAAAACTAATTCATGAACATGCCACCATTTACGCTCATGGTGTGCCCTGTAATATATTTCGAATC
>JAMIQD010000167.1:0-11201 GCA_035914755.1 Pseudobdellovibrionaceae bacterium
GTTAAAATTCAGAGTTCGCTGCTCCCCGTTCACATCTAGGACCGGCGTACCTGCTGTGTGTGCCTGCCCATCAATCCCGACCGCCACATCTTTGGCATAGTCGATCTTTTCGAAATTTAAAGTGCGGTAGCCGACATCAACAATGTAAGTTGTCGTATCGGTCAAAAACCCTTCATATCCAATAGAGCCTCCATAAAGAGTCTGAGTGCCTTTGCCTTCTTCGCTATGGTCGGCATAATCATTTTTGTAACTAACGCTTGCAGTTCCGGTATAACCAAGCATAAACACGCGGCTCGCCGGGGTTTTGTAAAGATTGATCTCAATCCCAAGTTTTGGTGAATAGCCCGTATAGTCACTCTTAAATGTATAGACAGTGGCTCCACCGTTTGTAGCGTTAACATCTGACAGGAGTTGCGGTTTAAATACCTCAAAAGAAAAACGAAGCCCTACCGAGGGTGTCGCGTAAAAAAAACCAAATTCTCCCGTGTAATTGTAACTCACCTGTTTGTCATAGGCATAGGCGGCGTTGGCCTCATTCAAAAATGCCGCCTGATTTAGAGACGAATTTCCACCTGTGACCACAAAATAGCTCGCAAATTTCTCAGAGTTAATGTCAAAAACTCGACCGTGGGCCTTAATGCTTACAATTGCTAAAACCAAACTCAGGATAAAACTGCGCACGGAGATCCCTTAATTAACGAGTTTTCTTTGACTCGAAAAAATCAACGACAACCTTTGAAGTTCCCTTTTCACCTTTGACTTGAAAAACGCGAGCGACCGTTCCGGTTTTTAAATCAAAAGTCAGATTAAGAGCTCCATCTTCTGGATCCAAAATCATCGAGGTGTTCTTAACAAACAAGGAGCCCTTAAATCGATCCTTTAGACGACCTTCATCCAAACGACTGACCGGTGTTTGATTAAAATCTAGAATCAATTTGCTCGGACTTTTCTTGAGTTCCGCGTGAAAATAGCCAGGTAACCCTTTTATCGTTTGACCGTGCATATCGCCAATATCTATCACGACCCGCTCCACTCTTTTTTTAGCATCTGAGCTCCGGCGAAGATCTAATAAACTAAAGCCTGTTCCTGCAATTCCGCCCGTCGCCTGTCCCTCGTTCACAAGAATTCTACCTGGCACAGGGCCCTTCAGTTTTGCGGGAATGGCCGCATTCGATGCCAATGTGTAACCGAGTGATAAAGCTGCAATAAGAAGAAACTTGTTCATCCTTGAACTCCTTGTCTTGATAGCCCTTATTCTCGCCCGATCCTTCGACCGGGTCAACGGTGCGATCCGTCTGGACTTTGGGCTTGGTGTTTGTATTGGAATGTTTTGAAAACCCGAAAGGCCTCACCGTAAAGCCAAAATTGTCACTAGCATATTCCTTAGCCACACATTGCCACAAATGCTCAATTTTAACAAGACTAGAGCGGCCCACAGAAATTGCATCGAAATGAGCCAGCAGGAGTTTTTATGCTTAAAAATAGATTTTTCAACATTACCGTCGTTTGCCTCAGCATTTCTATGGGCCTTGCTGCCTGCCAAGGCTCCCGCGCAAAAAAAGAAACCCTGAGTTACCAATTTAGCAACGACAGCTGCACTACGGGTAAAAAAACATTCTCGGACCTTACTAGTTATTGCTCTGGCCTTCAAGATGATGCCACTAACAATAACTGCGCAGCCGAAATGCGCCTTGAGGCATATAATAAAAAATGCTCTGAGATCGCCACAAAAACTTCCTCAGAAGTCGAAAAAGAAAATGAAAAACAGGCTTCACTCGATGAGTCTATGAGTTACGATTTTAGTGCCAACGGCTGCTCAACAGGTAAAAAAATATTTCCAGACCTCGCAAGTTATTGCACTGGTCTTAAAGACGACGAGGCTAATAATCACTGTGCACCACAACTTCGAGTTGATGCCTTCAAACAAAATTGCATGTTCGATCTGAAGTCTCTGTCAGAGGCGGAAAAATCTGAAGAGAAAAATGAATCGGTCACTCGTCCTCAACCTGAATCTCAAGTAAATGCAACTTCAGCAGCAGCTGAGGTTGCAACCGAAACTAAGTAAGCACCTAAGGCCCCGGCCTTTTTTGTCCCTGCTGTCCAATCGCAAGACACCCCCACTATCGCCGCGACCACGTATATTCGTTTCCACGCGGCACAGGCATTGAAATATATCCTTTTATGTTGAAATCCACGCTTAGCCTCGCGGCCCTTAGTTTTATGACTGCTTTGTTAACTTGGATCCCTCAAGCACAGGCAGATATTGTTTTCATCAATCTCAATGGCGGAGCCACTGAGATCCCAGCCGTACAATCAGTGGCAGCACAAATGGGAGAACGTGTTTATGTCCTCCCTAAAAAGGGACCTGGCCAGTATAACGACTACGAGACCACACAGCTGACTTCCGAACTCATCGAGCTCGCAAAGCAGGGAGTACGTCCTAGAACTTTGATTGTATCGGGTCACCACTCTAAAAACGAAGGCTTTTGGGGAACCAATGGCGAAGCGAGTTTGTATTATATTGGCAAGATTCTTCCCAAAGAAGGACAAGAGGGGTACCAAGAGGCCCATGATTTTTTTGCGTCACTACAGAGCTTGTATTTATGGGGTTGCTACACCGGACAACTCGGCAATGCCTACCGCTTGCTCAATGGCGAAAATGCCGCCTTTCCTAATACAAAATACGTCGTCGGGTTCGGCGAAAAGGGGCCCTTAAATACGGATCCCCTCAGTGGCCGCATGCTCAAAGAACTCCTTCTGAAAGAATCTCAACTTCGCGCAGCCACGGCTGAGCAAACATTCGCGCTGCTTAAAACCATTCCTTCTTACCAACAAAGAGATTTGTTGATCCATAAAGGCTCCACCTTTTTCAGTCAGGCAGGCGCAATAAGCCAAGAGCAATTCGTTCGATCCTGCAGCGAAGAATCCCGCAAAGAAGCCCTCAAGAAATCCATTCAACTGATCTGGGATTACTATTGGAATCGAGTGGGTCCTCTCTCCGACAATACTGCAAAAAGTGACCTTCGGAGTGCTTACGAAGATCTGCAACGAAATAACTTTTGCTTCAAAATGGGTGCTGTCGACCTCAGCAAGCACTTCGGCGAAGTTCCAGTTCCATCGAATGTCGTTCGTCTCATTTTTTATAAAACCGTCATTAAAAATTTTGCACATCTATACGCAAATCACTTAAGTTACGCCGAAAAAGAACTTGCTGCCCACGGCATCACTCAGCTTGAATTTTTACCTTACATTGACCAAGTCGAACGCGGCGAAGTCATGCGCAGACTCGAAGAAGCCCATCGCCAGGTCGCTGAAAAATACAAATCAAAAACTAGCCCTCAGGCACGAGCAAACTATATATATCTAAACGGAGTTCTCGACGATATCGAAGAGGTCGTCTACCCCAATGGCGAATACATCCCTTTGCGATGGATCGAACCAAACTCAACAGACTGGGCCAGCCTTTCTCACTTCTCGCAATTCGAAAAAGCCAAAGCCGCCGCAAATGAAAAAGCCGGAGTTGTCACTCAGTGACGTTGTTTGTCACCTGCATGTAGAATCGCCTTGCTCATTTCAAATTTACATAGCACACGCAAAAATTGACGCTGGCACAAGGCTTGTATAATCGGGTGTGTGGATAAAAGGAGCACGTTATGAAATCTTGGATATTTACTGTACTAGTCGTTCCATTTTTGCTCGCCGCCTGTGGGACCGACAACGGCTTCGAAGGCGCTATTGCAACTGTGCCGCCGCCATCAAATTGCATGAACGGACAAACCTCTTGCAACCCAAACATGTACGGACAGTATTATGGTTATGCCGCGTATCCGTACACTACTTATCACACAGGCAATTTTTGTGATTGCCCCGCTGGCTACCGCCCCGTTTACAATGGCATGTCTGGTCTTGGCTGCGTAAGCGATGCCATGTTTCAGCCCTATGCCTACGGTGCTGTTTACTGGGGCTGGGGAGCTAATAATAATCAGTGGGTAAATGTTCCCCAAGTGAGTAATACACAAGGATATCCTAGCAGCAACTCTTGCTACCAAAACGTAGCTCAAAGTTGTTTTGTTGATCAGTACAACACTTGCGGTAATGGCGCAATCTGCCAGCCAACAAGCGGAGGCTCAAAAATTGGAGTTTGCGTCAATGGTGCGGCAAGCACCACTACAGGCGGCGTAGGATACCGTTAATTTTAATCTCCAATTACACAATGCACCAAGGCTCGTAAAACCGAATAAGTCTTGGTGTTTTTGTTCCTGCCCCAAAGCTTTTGTGCTACACAGGGGGCTATGACAAATCAAAATCCCCTTATCGAAAAATTCACCAATAAAGATCAATCCGTCCCCTTTGACAAAATCAATGTCGGACATTTTCTGCCCGCTCTAGATCAAGCTATCGAGATCGCCAAAAGCAATGTCGAAGCGATCAAGAGAAATAAATCAGAGCCGAGCTTTGAAAACACCATCGTCGCCCTAGAAACCTGCAGCGAACTAGTAGAAAGAGTCGCTGGCATATACGGCAATCTTGAATCTGCACACGCATCCGAAGAACACCGAGCCTTGGCTAAAGAAATCTACCCAAAATCCTCAGCCTTCGGTTCAGACGTCAGCCTCGACAGCGAACTTTTTCAAAAAGTTAAATTGGTCTACGACAAAAGAAATTCTTTAGATCTAAACAAGGAGCAACTCAAGCTCCTCGAAAAATCTTATTTGGCTTTCACTCGCAATGGCGCCCTGCTGGATGAGACCGGCAAACAAAAACTGCGAGCCATCGATCAGGAACTTTCTGTTTTGGGCCCTCAATTTTCTGAAAACGTCTTAAAGGCCACTAACAGTTTTGAAATGCTCCTCACTCAAAAGTCGGACCTTGAGGGCCTGCCTGAAGGAGTCATCGAAGCGGCAGCTCACTTGGCTGAGACAAAAGGACACAAAGGACAATGGCTCTTTAATTTGCAAGTCCCTAGTTACCTGCCATTTTTAACATACGCAAAATCAAGAACTTTACGAGAAAAAATTTGGCGCGCTTATGGCTCAAAAGCCTACAACGACAAATTTGATAACCAAGAGACCATCAAAAAAATTGTAAACCTTCGGTACCAACGCGCTCAACTGCTGGGCTTTAAAACCCATGCCGATTTTGTTCTCGCCGAACGAATGGCGAAGGATCCAAACACAGTTCGTGAGTTTATGGCAAAGCTTCTAGAACCATCAAAAGCCGCTGCCATTAAAGATTTTGAAGAAGTCCGTAGCTTCGCAAAAGAAGTCGATAACCTCATTGATATTCAGCCATGGGACTTCGCCTACTACTCTGAGAAACTCAAAGAAAAGAAATATGCCTTCAACGAAGAAGATCTTCGCCCTTACTTCAAACTCGAAAACGTCGTCGAGGGAGTCTTCGAACATGCTCGCAGACTCTATGGCTTGACCTTTAAAGAGACCAACGAAGTTCCGACTTATCATCCTGAGGTCAAAGTGTACGAAGTCTTTGAAGAGGCCACCGGCAAATACATCAGCCTCTTTTACACAGATTTCTTTCCGCGCGAAACCAAAAGAGGCGGAGCTTGGATGACCTCTTTTCGAGATCAGGGCCTATTGGCGGGTAATGTTCATCGCCCTCACATCAGCATTGTTTGCAACTTCACAAAGCCAACACCAACCAAGCCATCACTTTTAAGTTACGATGAAGTAAGAACTCTGTTTCATGAGTTTGGCCATGCTTTGCATGGAATGCTCTCTGACTGCACATATCGCTCGTTGAGTGGAACCAACGTGTATTGGGATTTTGTTGAACTTCCATCCCAAATAATGGAGAACTGGGCTGGAGAAAAAGAAGGCCTAGATATTTTTGCCAGACACTATCAAACCAATGAGCCTATTCCTACTGAACTTATTGAGAAAATAAAAAAGGCAGAAAAGTTTCAAGCTGGATGGGCGTCCTTAAGACAATTGCAATTCGCCCTCATGGATATGTCTTGGCACTCGCAAGATCCCACTAAAATTTCTGACGTCGATGCATTTGAAATCGCAGCGACACAAACCACTCGAGTGTTTCCAAAAATCCCAGGAACAAATTCTTCTTGCTCATTCAGTCATATTTTTGCTGGTGGATATTCTGCAGGATACTACAGCTACAAATGGGCCGAAGTTCTCGATGCGGATGCTTTTGAATACTTTAAAGAAGAGGGCGTCTTTAATCCCGAGGTGGCAAGTAAATTCAAGGAGTATGTTTTGAGCCGCGGAGGCACTGAGCACCCTATGGATCTTTACAAAAAATTTAGAGGTCGCGAGCCCGATCCAAACGCTCTTCTTCGAAGAGATGGACTGATTTAATGGCCAAGCAAAAACTTGTTCTGAAAGACAACAAGAACATTGCTTTAGTCTATCGCCTACAAACGGCTGAAGCGGTTGTAATGGCGAAAAAAGTCGCCCTCTGGCTCAAAGAAAAAAGTTATCAGGTATTCACCGCTCCGGAGCAAACTTTGGTTCCTGGGACAAAACCCATCAAATCCCGAGCGGGTCTTGATAAAATGGGCCTCATTGTTGTTCTCGGGGGCGATGGCACTTACCTCCGGGCAGTAAGAATTTTGAGCGGTCGCCAAATTCCAATTGTCGGAATCAATATGGGCTCCCTCGGATTTTTAACTGGAAATCGTATCGAAGATGCTTTCCGGGTCATCGAAGAAACCCTGCAAAACAAAATGGATTTGCGCCCGCGATCAATGATTCACGCCTTAGTTCGCCGCAAGGGCAAGATCCGCGCTGAGTTCCACGCTCTCAATGATGTTGTGATCGAGAGAGGTTCCGCCAGCCACCTCATAAGCACCGCAATTTATAGCGAAAAACACCTTGTTAGCGAAGTAAAGGCGGATGGCTTTATTATTGCTAGCCCTACTGGATCGACAGCTTATAACCTAGCAGCGGGAGGACCAATTCTTCACCCGGAGGCGAAAGTCTTTGTTGTGACTGCGGTCTCTCCTCACAGTTTGACGAGCCGTCCTTTGATCTTACCAGATGACTTGCCAATGTCATTTAAGATGGACAGCCGTACTCATACAGCCCAGGTAATCGTCGATGGCCAGAAGGAGACGGAGATCAACCCTGACGATGAGTTGATCATTCAACGAAGTCCTTACGACCACTGGGTGGTGCGCTCTCCAAGTCACAATTACTTTCAGCTCCTGCGCGAGAAGCTAAAGTTTGGAGAACGCGCATAGGACTTTACCATAGGAGACCGCCATGCTTTTAGAGCTCAAAGTTTCAAATTTTGCCATTATTGACAATCTTCACATAGAGTTTGAAGCGGGCCTCAATATTTTAAGCGGCGAAACGGGGGCCGGAAAATCTGTTCTCCTAAAAAGCCTCGCCCTGCTCATGGGAGAGAAGTCGTCTGCGGACACTATTCGTACTGGTGCACAGATGGCCACAATCGAGGGGTCCTTCGACATTTCAAAACGACCGGACATTGAACAAAATCTCGCAGACCTTGGCATCAGCGTCGACGAACACACACTGATTGTTCGTCGCACAATCGCAGGCGACAAATCGAAAGTCTATTTAAACGGAAACCTCTGTACCCTGCACAATCTCCGAGATGTCGTAGCCCCCCTCATTGAGGTCGCTGGCCACTCAGCTCCCTTGATCGAAATGACAGGACAACATGAGAATCGCCACCTCCTCTCAAAGGCTTATCATCTGGATCTTCTCGATCAATATGCAGGCACCTGGGACAAACGCCTTACTTACCAAAAAAGCTTCCAGCGCTTTCAGGAAATTCAGACTGAAATACAGCAGCTCGAAAGCGATGCTAAATCGAAGGCTCAACGTTTAGATTTTTTGACATTTCAGCGCGATGAAATTGCTGCTCTTGAACTTTCCCCAGGAGAAGATACCGAAATTGAGGCCGAATTAAAAAAGCAAAAGAGCGCCTCCAAGCTCTTTCAGTTTGTCGATCAAGCAGAAGACGCCCTGTATGGCGATGACGATTCTGCGATCAGTCGAATTAATAGCATTCTGAAGCGTGGCCTAGAAATCAGCAATATCGACTCTGATATGGCTTCTAAAATTGAAACTTTAGAACAAGCAAAAACTCTGATTGATGATTGCGTTTACGATCTTCGCCAGTATGTTTCTAAAATCGAGGCCGACCCACAAAAACTCGAAAGTCTTGAAAAGCGCCTAAGTGACCTTCGCAAGGTGCAAAAAAAATACGGCCCCACCGTTAATGACATTTTGGCCGCCTTCGAGCAGATGGAAACCGAAATTAGGTCTCTGCAAAACACCGAAGGACGCATTGAGGTCTTAAAAAAAGAAAGCCATGTCCTTTACAAAGAACTGCAGAAGTTGGCCTTAGATATTCATCAACGCCGAGAAAAGGGCGCGACTCTTCTTGCTGATAGCGTAAATGCCGAACTGCAAGAACTGAATATGAAGGGTGTTACCTTTCAGCTGAATATCGAAAAAGTTTCAGAATTAACCATTACAGGGCTGAGTGATGTTGAATTTATGAGTCAAACGTCTGCCAAAGATCCCAAACGCCCCCTAGCTAAGTTTGCCAGCGGCGGTGAACTCTCGCGCATTCTATTATCCTTAAAACGCGTCGTGGGTTCTTCAAACCAACCTCGCACGTATCTTTTTGACGAAGTAGATACTGGCGTCTCTGGCGAAACCGCCGAAAAAGTAGGACGCAAGCTCAAATCCATCGCAAAGGGACAGCAGGTTATTTGCGTGACTCATCTGCCACAAGTCGCGGCCTTTGGAGATGTTCACTTCTTTATTCAAAAATCGCCACAAAAAGGCTCCATCACAATGGAAGTAAATCACTTACAAAATAAGGATCGAATCAAAGAGATAGCTCGCTTGATTTCCGGGGAAAAGATCTCAAAGACAAGCCTAGACCACGCAGCACAGCTCTTGAAGGAAGCCCGCTAGAGATTTTTACCATCCGGCTTGCAAAACTTGCTGGTACCAAAACAAACCAATCATGGTTTTAACGTCCGTGATCTTGCCCTGTTTCATAAGGCTCAGGGCCTCAGCAAACGAAATTTCAAAAACATCAATAAACTCTTCGTCATCAAGGCGCTGCTTCGACAAACTCAAATGAGTAGCAACGTAGATTTCAATAACCTCGTCGGAGTAACCAATCACGGGGTGAATCGAGGTCAAGCGCCTCAGGTCTTTTGCCACATAACCAGCCTCTTCAATTAGCTCTCGTCTTGCAGCTTGAATAGCGTCTTCTCCAGCATCTATTTTTCCGGCAGGGAACTCAATAAATTCCGCCCGAAGCGGATACCTAAACTGTCGTATCATGACCAACTGACCTTTGTCTGTGATGGGGATCACCATCGCAGCACCGGGATGAGGAATATATTCTCGAAGGCCTATTTTTCCGTTCGGTAGTTCGACTTCATCGCGAAGAACTTTTAAAAAGCTTCCTTGATAAACCGTCTCAGATTTTAGCTGCTTCTCAGTCAACTTTTTCATTCAGGCCCTTCGTCTAAAAGAGGCGGCTATGCTTGCCCAGAAAACTCTCCTCTAAGACTCTATTATAGTAACGAAATACCCCTTAGGAGGATTGCGAAATGTCATTATTAAAAAAATCTATGCTTTATGCTGTAATTAGCTTTGCTACATGGGCACTCTCTGCTCAAACAGCTTTGGCAGCTCGCGGAGGTGGCGGCGGTCACTCAATGGAATTTGGCCTGGCTTTGCTCAATGCCTCGCAAGACGACATCAATACAATGATTAAAAACGCTCGCGCCAGCGACGCGGCAACAACTGGTGACATGGGTGGTGGTTACGAACTTTTTGGTCAATACCAGTATCAATTCAGTGGCACTATGTTTGCGATGTTGTTTCGCCCTTCTTATATTATGCAAAGTGCGACTGGCAGTGGAACTGGTGGCTCATTTGACTACAAACTTTCGGGCTTTACCTTCTTTCCGATGTTGAGAATGGTGCCGTTAGAAAACAGCTTTATTAAATTCTTTATGCAAATTGGTCTCGGTTATGGACGATTAAGTGCTGACGTCACTCAGGGGTCAAATACTTTGAAGTTCTCTGGTGGAAACTTTGGTGCAATCGGCGGCCTTGGTGCGGACTTCTGCTTTACACCAAGTCACTGTTTGACTATCGAGGGCAATCTTCGCTACTTGCCACTAGAAAGAAACCTTGTCGACTCCTCAAGCGGAACCTTCTCGGGAATGCAGACTGGAAGCGGTCAAGAAGCAGAACTCAATGGCACAGACTTGAAAACCACTCTCTCTGGTATTCAGGGAGTAATCGCTTACACTTTGAACTTTTAACAACTGATAATTTCGAATGGGTGACTTATGAAAGCGTCACCCATTCGAAGCTTTGACCAGACATTTTTAGTCCCCGAACGTCTTGTCCGTACCAGCTGCCCAAATTTATTGAGCGAATTTTTCGACCACCAACCACAAGCTCGTAGTCATCAATTACATGCATGTGACCAGATACAATCACATCAAAAGGTTTTTCAAGATAGGCTCGCGGCGCATGAGCACGAATCATTTCAACTAATTTACTCTCGTTGAGTGAACGATACTCCTGACTTCGAACTCGGCTTTTTTTAGCGGCATAACTACCAATCTGTTCCCAAATTTCACCAGGAATGGCATGACCTATCGCCTCGATCGCTGGGTGACGAATCACCGATCGATATCGAAGATAGGCCCTGTCTTCAAGATTAATAAGGTCTCCGTGTTCAACACGAACGATAAGCCCGTTAAGATTGTAATACTGGGGGTCCACAAAAACTTCGATGCCAATTTCTTTTGTCCAAAATTCATCTATATGAACATCGTGATTGCCTTCGATATAGGTGATTTTTGCCCCTGAGTCCTTCAGTGACTGAATCGCATCAACCAAAGGCTGGAATTTCCTGACAAAAACAGAGTGGCTTCCCACCCAAAGATCAAAAATATCGCCCAAGAAAAACAAGTGAATGTCTTTAGGATTTTTTTCAGCCAAAGAATGCAAAAAGCGCAACAAAATTTCACTGTTGCGCTCTTGCATTGTTTTAATATGAATATCAGAAATAAACCAAGCTTCCAATTGATCCCGATTATTCCTTATTTAAATCAAAACCCTGTTTTTTTCGAATAAAGGCAGGAACATCCAAGTTCTGATTTGCAAATGGAGAGCTCAATACCTCGCGAGCCAGTTTACGCGCTTCCTCTA
>JAMIQD010000168.1:0-6523 GCA_035914755.1 Pseudobdellovibrionaceae bacterium
ACGACTAAATTTCTTCTTTGATTTTTTTTATCACTGAAGAAATTTGCTTTGTCGAAAGTGGAGCGATAAATACGGTGTCGTCTCCAGCAATTGTTCCTAAAACTCCAAGCCTGTCTTTTAGACTATCAATATGTCTTGCCATCAGACTCGCCGACCCTGGCGTCGTCTGCATAACGATGAGACTTTCATTGGCGTGAATATCAATCAACAGCCCAACGAGCGAGGGCCCCAGAGGCAGCGAAGTAGGAACGGGTGATTCGGACAAACGGTAAACAATTTCACCATTTGCATTTGTCGTCTTAATTGCCCCAATCCGGCGAAGGTCACGAGAGATTGTGCTCTGATTGACATTAAACTTCTTTCTTTTTAGCGCCTTAACCAATTCGTCTTGAGTGCTGCTCGTCCCAGCTCGTATCAACTGACGTAACATCAAAAGACGCTCTTGAGATTCGTTTTTTAGTTCGTGTATGAGTTGCATCCACCCACATCCGTTTCGTCTACTAAAAGAGTTCCCAAGTTAACCCCGTCAGCTAGTTGACTGGCAAAACCGGCATTCAGAACCCGTACGTTTTGAATGCCGGCCTCAAGACCTGCAAGCATCGTCATCGCCTTTGTATACATCCCCCCAAAAATAACTTGGCGAGAGATGAGCTCATGAATCAATGCAGGGGTCGCAATGGCTATCAGTTGCTTGTTTTGATCAAGAATACCATTCTGGTCTGTTAAAAAGATCACTTGATCTGCCTTCAATGCAATTGCAATTTTAACAGCGGCCCAATCGGCATTAATGTTATATTTTTCTCCGTCACTACCAAAACCAATCGGCGCAATCACCGGCACAGGAGAGTCCTCGCGACAAAGAACCTCACAAATAACATCCGCGTAAACTTTTTCAATGGAGCCCACTTGTAAAAGTTCCTCGCTCGAGCGCGTGCATTTTAAAATATATTGGGCAGCTCCAGACAAACTCACCGCTGGAATATCCGCGGTCTTCAACACAGAGACAAGCATCTTATTAATGTCACCAGCTAGCACCTTATTGATCACTTCCATCATTTCTAAAGTGGTTCTGCGTTGGCCATTAATAAACTGCCATTCGATCCCTCTTCGCGTAAGCTCTTGATTGATCGCGGGCCCACCTCCGTGAACAAGTACTACGTCGCATTCTTTGGCTCGAAATTTTCGAATCAATGCGACCAACTCCTGCAAAGTTCCAAAGTTTTGCAAAGAAGCGCCGCCCAGTTTAATGACCACTTTTGATTTCACGAATACTCCGTATTGATATCCACATACTTGCGCGACAAATCACAACCCCAAGCTACAGCCGCAAAAGGTCCTGATTTTAAATCAACTTCGACTTTTACCTGGGTTTGCTTCAATAGCGCCTTGACCTCGTCTTTTGCGAAAGCCACGGGTTGTCCCTTTTCAAAAAGGAGCACCCCTTGCAAGCGAAGAGTCATCTGCTCGAGCTGACGTCCTGGAACCTGCTCCGCTCCCAGCCTTGCCAGAATGCGGCCCCAATTCGGGTCCTCACCATGAATCGCCGTCTTTATGAGAGGCGAAAGCGTCACGCCACGCGCAGCTTTTTTTGCCAATGCAAGATCTTCGGCTCCTTTGATTTCAACCTCAATCAGCTTTGTCGCTCCCTCACCATCGGCAGCAATCGATTTGGCGAGAAAAATCGCTATTCGTTGGACTGCGGCTTCAAAGATTCTTAAATCTGAATCCGTCTTTAGCTCGACACCAGAGACACCATTTGCCATCAAAAAGCAGCAGTCATTGGTAGAAGAATCTCCGTCAACACTGATCATATTGAAACTCACATCGGAAACCTTTTTGACCAACTCTGCAGCGTAGGACTTTGTCATCTTTGCATCCGTCAAGATGTAACCTAGCATTGTTGCCATATTGGGATGAATCATTCCCGACCCTTTGCTGATTCCAGTAATACGCACAGTTCCGCCAGAAAGGGTCACCGTATCTGTCACTGTTTTGGGGACCAGGTCCGTTGTCAATATCGCTGTTGCAAAGCCCTCAGCGCTGTCATTTGCTCTCTGAATTAGTTCGGGAATTGCTGGTAGAATTTTCTCAGTGTCCAGCTGAACGCCAATAACTCCCGTGCTCGCCACTAAAACTTGGCTAATATCACACTCGAGGTTTTTTGCTGTCGCCGAAATCATCATAAGATTTCGCTCCACACCTTCGGCCCCCGTCGCCGCATTCGCTTGACCTGAGTTTGTGAAAATAGCCCGAATATTGTCTGCAGGAAGGAGGCTTTGACAATACCTGACCGGAGCCGCCTTGCATTCATTCAGAGTAAATACTCCCGCTGCAATGGCTGGGACCTCCGAGATTAAAATCCCGATGTCAGGTCGGTAACGACGAACGCCGCAATTCACCCCGCTAGCAAGAAAACCTTTTGGTAAAGGAGTTCGATGCACTCCTGGTCCTGGTGTCATGTGAGTGCCTCCAAATGATTCAACCCTGTCACTGCAGGAAGTCCGAAAAGCGCATTGAAATTTTCAACAGCCTGACTGGCAGCTCCCTTTAATAAATTGTCAATGCAGCAAAAAACATAAAGCTTCTGCTCTACAACTTCGTAGCCAATGTGAGTTTTTCCAGTGCCGACAACTCTTTTGAGAGAAAGCAGTTCGGGATATTTTTGCAAGTTACCAACATTAAGTAAGGGATAATCCGCATAAGCTCTTCGAAAGGCACTTTCAATATCATCGACGGTTCTATTGTCACACAGCTGAGCATAGACGCCGGCTATAATTCCGCGCCGGATTGGCAAAAGCGAAGTTGTCATGTGAGCGTTCAACTTCTTGCCACAAAACACTTCCAGAGATTCGGAAATTTCTGGATAATGTTGATGGCGTCCAACTTTATAAGGAAGGCACTCTCCATCGACTTCAGCAAAAAGCTGGCTCTCGGATGCTTTCTTCCCGGCACCTGTTGTTCCCGACTTGGCATCGATAACGAGACTCTCTTCACAAACCAAATTGTCATTTAACAATGGAATCAACGCTAACGAAATAGCGGTGGCGTAACATCCGGGATTTGCAACAAGCATCGTCTTCTCGCTCGGCGTCGCCCACGGAAAAAGACCATAATGAGCTTGGTCAAGAAAATGCTTTTCGGTATGCTTAAAGCCATACCATTTTTCGTAGTCGTTCGTTTTTAGACGAAAAGCTCCACTCAGGTCGATCACCTTTCGCCCCGCCTCAAGAATTTTTGGTGCTAGCTCCATAGAAACTTCTGCCGGGGTTGCCAAAAACACCACGTCCGTCAAGTTCTCTAAGAGCTGAGTCGCTGGCCGGCAGCTCACTCGGGCAGCCGCCTCTGAGGGGAGATGCTTTGAAAGCTGAAAATCGGAAGAAGCAAAACAAAAATCGAGACTGGCAAAGGGGTGCTGAAGCAGAATTCTTGCGGCCTCGAGCCCAGAGTAGCCGCGGGCGCCGACGACAGAACAAGAAATTTTATTTTTTAGAGGCGAAACTGCTTTCGAATATTTATGCATTTGCAGTGCATATTTATGAAAAAATAAATACGGGTCAAGAATTTTATTTTGCATAAAATTTATTTGTCCCGCATAAGTACTGCTTTGAATTTATTCATGGCGGGAGCTCAAATGAAGTTTCGTTTTCCAATTGTGATTATTGATGAAGATTTTCACTCGAAGAATGCTAGCGGATCAGGCATTCGTTCTCTTGCGTCCGCCATTGAAAAAGAGGGAATGGAAATTTATGGAGTCACCAGTTATGGTGATCTTTCAAGCTTCGCCCAACAACAAAGTCGAGCGTCAGCCTTCGTTCTTTCCATCGATGATGAAGAATTTTCTGGGATCACCGAAGAGCAGACAGAAAAAACTCTGGGCGCTCTTCGAGCATTTATCGAAGAAATCCGCTTTAAAAATGCTGAAATTCCTATTTTTCTCTATGGAGAAACCCGCACTTCTCGCCACATCCCCAACGATATCCTCAGGGAGCTTCATGGTTTTATCCACATGCACGAGGATACTCCTGAGTTCGTTGCAAAACACATTCTCCGCGAGGCGCGAGCGTACCTCGAATCCATCGCTCCGCCATTTTTTCGGGCTCTTTTAAACTACGCCCAAAATGGTTCGTACTCTTGGCACTGCCCTGGTCACTCCGGCGGTGTGGCCTTTTTGAAGTCTCCAGTAGGCCAAATGTTTCATCAGTTTTTTGGCGAGAACATGCTCAGAGCCGACGTTTGCAACGCCGTCGACGAACTAGGGCAATTACTCGATCACACGGGTCCCGTCGCAGCTTCAGAAAAAAATGCGGCTCGGATCTTTAACGCTGACCATTTGTTTTTTGTTACGAACGGGACTTCGACCTCGAACAAAATTGTTTGGCACTCCACAGTTGGTCCTGATGATATTGTGATCGTCGACCGCAACTGCCACAAATCCAACCTCCATGCAATTATGATGACCGGAGCCGTGCCTGTATTCCTCACTCCGACTCGAAATCACTACGGAATTATCGGGCCGATTCCGCAGCGGGAGTTTTCTCCCGAAAGTATTCAAAAAAAGATCAATAATAATCCTTTTATCAAAGACAAAAACAAGAAACCAAGAATTCTCACCCTCACCCAAAGCACTTACGATGGGGTTAGTTACAATGTTGAGACCATAAAGAAAATGCTCGATGGAAAAGTCGACGTGCTACACTTTGATGAAGCTTGGCTTCCGCACGCGGCCTTTCATAACTTCTACAAAGACATGCACGCAATAGGAAAAGATCGCCCGAAGACAAAACACTCCATGATTTTTTCTACACAGTCCACTCACAAACTGTTAGCTGGCCTCAGTCAGGCTTCGCAAATTTTAGTTAGCGAGCCAGAAACCAAAAAACTCAATCACCATGTCTTTAACGAAGCCTATCTCATGCACACCTCGACGAGTCCTCAATATTCAATTATTGCTTCTTGTGATGTTGCCGCAACTATGATGGAAGCTCCTGGAGGGCCCGCTCTTGTTGAAGAAAGCATCACTGAGGCTTTGGATTTTCGCCGAGCTATGCGCAAAGTCGACGAAGAGTGGGGAAGTGACTGGTGGTTCAAAGTTTGGGGGCCAGATCACCTTGTGGATGAAGGTATCGGCGAGCAACAAAATTGGATGCTCAAGCCCAATGAAGCCTGGCACGGCTTCGGAAATCTTGCTGAAAACTTCAATATGCTCGACCCCATCAAGGCCACCCTCATAACTCCCGGTCTGGGAGTTGACGGAGAGTTTGCCCCGAGCGGAATTCCCGCGGCCATGGTGACAAAATATTTAGCCGAGCACGGAGTGATTGTTGAGAAATGTGGTCTCTACTCATTTTTTATAATGTTCACCATTGGCATCACCAAAGGACGCTGGAATACGCTCTTAACAGCTCTTCAGCAATTCAAAGACGACTACGATAAAAACCAACCTCTTTGGAAAATTCTGCCCTGCTTTGTCGCGGCAAACCCTCGGTATGAACGTGTTGGATTAAGGGATCTCTGTCATCAGCTTCATGATGCCTACAAGCTCAGCGACGTCGCTCGCATGACCACGGAGATGTATCTGTCTGATATGGAGCCGGCGATGAAGCCCTCTGAAGCCTTTGCTAAGATGGCTCATGAAGAAATTGAGCGAGTTGAAATCGACAATCTAGAAGGAAAAGTTACAGCTGTTCTTCTAACGCCCTACCCACCAGGGATACCACTCTTAATTCCCGGGGAGAGATTTAATAAGCCCATCGTCGACTATCTTAAATTTGCTCGAACATTTAATCAAAAATACCCTGGTTTTGAAACCGATATTCATGGCCTGGTATCAGTCGAGGACCACGACGAACGCAAGTATTTTGTCGATTGTGTGAAGTAAAAAGGAAAAGGCCCCGGAGTGGGGGGACTCCAAGGCCTTATTGGGGGTTATTCAAATTTGCTCTCGCTTTTAGCGGTTCCCTTTTAAAGAAACCTGCGCCTTTACCGCTTTCATAGCAATAGAGGATGGAGCCACTGTATTTGCAAACATACCGTTTGCAGGTCTTTTAGTACAGTTTGCAGAAGCGGCAGAGGAGAGGATCATGATGGCTGCTGTGATTGTTAGTTTAAGTTGTTTCATCTGATCTCCCGTCGTTGCGTATACTATTACCTCCTGCGAAGGACGTGCCAGCAGCACTGATTCAACATGAGATTTTGCTAACAAGGGTTCAAGGATTTACGAGATTTAATTTCTCAAGGCGAGACGACTCTCGCGCGAGAGCCGAAAAGTGCAATACGGTGTCAGGAATTTTATAAAAAATAAGGATACCTTATATTTATGATCAGATATTGCCCGGGCGGGGTTTCGCAAAGAAAAATTTAAAGGTTTTCGTTAAACCGCTCGACCATATTGGTCCCTGTACAGAAAATTAATAAACTCATGCCAATTCTCATCAGCTTTTATAATATGAAATCCAACCCCCAGATCAGGACTCATCCAGACGGCTTGAACTTTGACATATGCTGTGACTTTAGGAGCGACTTC
>JAMIQD010000169.1:0-26085 GCA_035914755.1 Pseudobdellovibrionaceae bacterium
CTGATCAAAGGTGGCGCCTTGTTTGTTGGTGAGAATAAAAGCCTTTGTTTGAGTTTCTTTCATCGCATCTAAATAAGGAATTTCGTATTTACGTGCGACCGCATCGGCGACATTCTTGGCTCCCCACAAAATAGTGCGGACTCCAATCAAAGATTTGTCCTCAAAGGCGCATACGAGAGTTCGGGTGTGCCCAATATTTAAAATCAGGTGAATATTGCGTTCGGCCTTGGTCTGTTTGTCTTGCAAGGCGACTTCGGCGGGCAGTGTTGGTGGGGCGTCATCCCAGCGTTCATAGATATTTGCGAAAGCAGTGCCCTCAACGGAGACAATGGCAGGGGAGATGCCAGCGTCGGCGCAGCGCTGGAGAAGGGTTCGGACATGATGCTTTGGCGCCACGCAGGCAAGAACCTCGGCGGTGGGACCAATGGTGCGAATAATTTTTGCGTCGAAAATGGAGTTGTCACCGGAGAACGGGATTTCTTCTTCGAGCTCAAAGGGTAAGCTTTTAAAAATTTTAAGGCGATCATTAAATGGAAATACTTTGTGGCGAAGACTGACTTGATCCTGCCGGAGACAAAGGCAGTAGCGAGTTTGAGCGGGGTCAAATTTGGCAGAAAGCTCGCGTAGAAACTCAATGATTTCAATTTCGGAGTCGTGAGCAGGGTTGAGTCCCAAAGATTTCTCAAAGCACTGCGTGACTTGAAAACCTTTTTTCGTTGATAGCACTTCGACAACTTTGATGCTGCTACTGCCGATATCGATTCCGATAGATCTCATGTCCCGCCCTTTGTCGCTTTAACGCTCGCCCCAGTATACAATCCGAGGTGGTCCTTTGGGAAGCGGAGGGGTCTGACTTTGGGCTGGGTTTTGCTGCCCGGAGGCTGGATTATTTTGCGGATTTTGATTGGGATTGTTGTTTTGTTGTTGCTGCTTTTCTTTTTCAACATAGTCACTCAAAGCGGTGGCTACATTTTGAAGATCCATGACAACAACATTGAGTTCGCGCGAGGCTCCTGCGTATTCGCCGGTGCTGCGAATGCGGAAGTTAAAGACCTTATCAAAAATCAAAGGGGTTTCTTCGGCTTTGTCTCCGAGGCGAGCCCCTTTTTGCACAACAAAGCCCCAGAAGTCGTCTTTGTTTTTAAATGGCCCACCTAAATTGATATCGCTTCGTCGCTTTATAATTTCATCGGCGATCTCGTCAGTGATACCGGCATCCATGCTTTTAAGAACTTCTTTTGTGGTTTGATTCGGGTTGATGGCCTTCATGCCGTAGATAGTGATTGCGGGCTCCAAGATTTCAAAAAAGTCTTCGCTCATGCCTGGAACCAAGCGAACTTCTTGAAGAGTTCGAAAGGCTCGATTGGGAGGGTAGTTTTCTGGATAGTCGCGGTAAATGCCGCGTTTGTCGCCGCTGCCGCCGGCGCCCTCCCGTTTGTCAGACTGCCAATCTGCAATTGCATTTATCAACTCGTCAAATCGGTAACCACTGTACTTTTTTTGAAAGGCCTCATCCGTCTTCGACTTGCCTTCGAAAATTTGCAGAAGCCTGCGGCGTGCGGCTTCGCGCAGAGCTTTGGAGGGAGAGACTAAATCATTGAGATCAATTTTGGACCCCTCATCGTCAATCGTGACAGTGTAGGAGGCGTCCATCACGGATTCTTTAACGGCCTTATTGATGGCATCTTTATCGACGGCATTGAGGTCCGGAGGAATAGGAACTGGCCAGGCGAACGGAAATTTCCAAATTTCGTCGAGCATGTCCGCAGAGGATCCTAATTGCTTACCAAATTGGGCCTGAGCCTGTTGATAGGTTTTAATTCTCAGTAGGCTGAGCTCGACGCCGGACCGAGCTGCATAGAAGGCCTTGAGCCGATTGAGAGATGCGGAGTTGACGTTGTACTCAACTAGCGAGTCGTAGGAGACTTCCATAGCAATCCAACTGATCAATACAACAGTTGTGACTGCCATAATTAGGGCCATCCCTCGATTATTCTTAATTAGTTTTAACGCCACCGGGGTTTGCGTTTGCATCTTTGGGTTCCTCGTTATTTGGAAATCGTATCTGCGCTACAATTTGCATTGAGTACTTTTTTATTTTTGAGGTTTTTGGATCTTTGCGCTCGACAGTTAAAGAGACCTCAACTGCTGACGGAAAATTATTTTTTGTAACGGCGTCGCCGCCAGTGTCGCTGCGCCATTCAGAAACCCAATCGTCCTTACCTTTGCCTATGTAGCGGAGTTTGAACTCTGAAACATTTTCGAGCAAAACGACTTCGTCTCCGCCCTTAGTCACATCTTCATCAACCCAGGTGGTGCTCCGTCTCCATAAACACTGGGAGCTGCCCATTTCGCCGGTCAAGCTTTTGCAAGATTTTGCCGAATATCCGACTTCGATAAAATCTGCCTGCTTCATATTACGAACCATACGCGCGTTGTTCATGGTGACGAAGTCCATCTTTTCTCCGCTCCCCACAAAGTATGTGGTGGGGTCCACGCGCGGGGCTTCAGGAGGAGGTGAGAATTGTTCCTGATTCGGAACCTGTGGATTTTTAGAAGCCGATTTTTTTTTGATAAGATCTGACAATTCTTTTTCGACATCACGGTAGTGAAAGGCTTCGTTGATATCACCTTCAATAAGCCTGAGGGCATCGCGCATGCGGGAGACATCGTCAATTTGATCCTGAATTTTTACTTTGGACTTGATGGCTTGCTGAATACTTTGGGTCGCAAGCACTGTCATCATCCCAAGAATGGCGACGGTGATTAAAACCTCAATCAAAGTAAAACCTTTTTGACTCTTCATGGTCCCGCGCCCCCAGAAGAACCACCGATGGAAAGGGGTTTGTTGTAGTCAACAAAGTAAGTGACAATAGAGTACTCGAGGGGTTTTTTTGCCTTGGTGTAGATGACGCTGACTTTGACTTCCTTGATGGTTTTTGACAAATGCTCAGTGAGCTGCTGAATCATGGTGAGAAGCATTTGGTTAGCGCCGCCATCTTTGCCCGCCATGATAGAACCCAGATTGGGGGATTGGAACTCTCGGGAGGTCATTTTCCAACGGTAGTCTGGGTATTCCGAGCCAAAATCATCCCCATCTTCTTCTTTGATACTGTCGAGGGGCTTGCCGCGATACTCAAGTTCGATTTCTGCCATTTTACGTTCAAGGAGGGCCGCGACCTCTTGGTTTAGCTGAGTTTTGCGAAGACGCAGAAAACTGCCACTCCAAGACTGAGTGAGCAAGAGTATTCCGGCCGAAAGAATCACTACGGCCAGTAATGTTTCAAGAAGAGTGAAGCCTCTTTTATTTCGTATCACCGACTCAAATCCTTTAAATTCACGGCTTTTTCAATGATATCAGCTTGACCCGTTAAGGGATTAAAAACAAGTGTCCAGGTGTTTTTATTGTCGGTAATTTGAATGGCCGAGGCTTCCATCATTCCTTGAGGGAAAAAATGAATGTAGGCGACACCAGAAGAAAGAGGTTGAGACATGTTCATAGTTTCGACCTGAACAAAGGACATCGTTGAGGGAAGAGCTCGTTCTTTTTTACTGAGAGCCTTGTCCATGGTAAACAAAGGAGGCGGAGCGCCTTCTTCTTTGGGTTTATTGCGATCTTCGAGCTCCTTGGCTATTTGCTCGGGATCCACCATCTGAGGTCCGTTACCTTTTTTAACCCAATAACTTTCGGAGCCCTTTTCCATGCGGATCACCAGGCGATAGGTTGAGTTAAAGAGCTTGGCGCGATTTCTGATTTCTTTGACCAACACCGCGAGTTGTCTTGCGGTGGTTTTCATGTTGGCATCTTTTTTTAGGAGGCGGGGAGCCCCGACAGCAATAAGGCCAGCAATAATTGCGATGACGATCATGACTTCAATAAGAGTGAAGCCGTTTTTTTTCATAAACCTCAATTATTGTTCGTAAGGGATGTCAGCGTTGTAACCTGAACCACCCTCGCGACCATCTTTGCCAAAAGACTTGAGAGAATACTCGGTTCCACCTTCGTATGCATAGGGGTTGTTCCAAGGATCCACAGGGGCTTTTTTTAGGTAGGGCTCAGGTCCCCAGTTTGTGCAGCCTGAATCTTGAGTTACGAGATTGTCCAAAGAGGCGGGGAACTTACCACAGTCATTGTAAAACATACTGATAGCATTAGCAATTTGACCCATTTGGATTTTTGCCTGGCCGACATTGGCTTTGTCTTTTTGTCCTAAAAACTTTGGTGCGAGTAAAGCCATGAGGCCCCCTAATATTGCAATCACGATCATGATTTCAATAAGGGTCATACCTTTTTGGTTTGCCAATAGGGGCTTGCTGATGACGATATTTTTCGTTGAGAAATTAAGCATTTTATTTTTCGCCTCCACTCAGGTAGAAATTTACCTTAGCCAAAGGCACTTGTCATGTCAAACATCGGAATCATCACAGAGAATACAATCACGGCAATAACAAGACCCATGATGACGATAACCACGGGGCCCATAAGTCCGGTGAGGCCGTCGACTTTGTTTTTAACCTGAAAATCATAGGCATCAGAGACCTGACTCAGCATATTTTCGAGCTCGCCGGTTTTTTCTCCGATGTTGACCATATGAATCACAATCGGAGGAAACTGCCCAGATTTTTTGAGGGGTCCTGCGATGGATTCCCCCTCACTGATGTTACTGCGGGCATCGTCAATGGCGAGGGCCAGCACATGGTTATTAACCACGTTACGAACGATATCGAGGGCATTGAGCATTGGGACGCCTCCCGTAAGCAGCGTCGAGAGCGTTCGGGTAAAACGCGACACAGCAACCATTCGCACAACGGGACCAGCAATCGGCAAAGTCAGAGCAATACTATCCCACTGCTGAGAACCTGCGGGAGATTTTTTCCAATTGTTAAAAATCAGATAAGCAATAACCATGCAGCCAAAAATCAGATACCAGTAGTTGACCATGAAGGTGCTGATATTTATTAAGGCCAGCGTGTACCATGGCAGTTGCAAATTGGGAGCGGACTCAAAGACTACCACCATTTTTGGAATAACAAATATAAACATCAGAGAAAGCAAACCAAAGGTGACGACCAACATGATAATTGGATAGGTCATAGCGCTGCTAACCTTTGAGCGAAGTTCAGCGGCGGCTTCAGTAAACTCTGCCAGGCGCACTAAAATAACGTCCAAGCTGCCGGACATTTCTCCGGCTTCGACCATCGAAATATAAATCTTATCAAAAAGATTTGGGTACTTGCTGAGGGCCTTGTAGAAGGGGCTTCCTTCGTTGACCATGTTTTTGCAATCAGCAATGGCCTCCGCGAGAAGTGGGTTTTCAACCTGTTCCGAGACGGCGGTGAGAGAGTCGACCAAAGGGATATTTGCCTTAACGAGTACGGCGAGTTGACGAGTCATCAAGGAGAGCTCTTGAACGCTGACCTTGCCCTTGCGGGCGACTTTCTTTTTTCCGGCTCCGGAGCCGGAGCCTTTTTTTTTGTCGCGGATTTCAACGACGAAAATATTGTCTTTTTTTAAACGAGTGCGGGCGGCGCGGAGATTTTCAGCGTCGATAGTTCCTTTGACATTTCGCCCGTCGCGGGAAAGGCCCTTGTACTCGAATATTGGCATTCAGCATTGCTCCCTAAATATCTAGTTGCGTATTCGCGTTCAGCTCTTCGATAGAAGTGATGCCCGCAAGAACTTTTGAAATCCCATGATCACGGAAGGTTTTCATGCCGTTAGCGATCGCTTGTTTTTTGATAGCATTGCCATCTTTGCGTTGTAAAATTAGAGAGCGAATGTCGTCATTGACGATCAGCAGTTCTTGGATCACGCTTCGGCCTACATAGCCTTTTTGATTGCAGTTGTTGCAGCCAACAGCCTTGCAAACATTTCCAGCGGTAACTTGCTTGCGAGAGATTCCGAGGGCATTGATTTCAAAGTCCGAAGGTTCGTAGGGGACTTTGCAATTGGGGCAGAGAACCCGTACGAGACGCTGGGCGATCACGCCGAGAATAGAAGTTGCAACGAGAAATGGTTCAACGCCAATATCAAATAGACGAGGAAAGGCTCCAGCTGAGTCATTGGTGTGCAAAGTGGATAACACCAGGTGACCTGTCATCGAAGAAGTGATGGCAAGTTCGGCGGTCTCGAGATCGCGAATCTCTCCGACCATGATGATGTCCGGATCCTGACGCAGGAACGAGCGCAGACCCGAAGCAAAGGTGAGGCCGATTTTGGCGTTGACTTGCACTTGACCGATGCCATGAATCCTTTGCTCCACCGGATCTTCAACGGTCAGGATATTGACATCGGGCTGGTTGAGTTTGCTGAGGCAGCCATAAAGTGTTGTCGACTTTCCGGAGCCTGTTGGACCGGTGACCAAAACAATTCCATAGGTCCGAGTGAGGAGGTCGTCATCGAGCTTGTGCAGGGTCTCTTCGCTAAATCCGAGCTGAGTGAGTTCGAGGACGACATTGGATCTATCCTGCAAACGCATTACCAAACGTTCGCCGAAGGCGGTGGGCACCGTTGAAAGACGGATATCAATATCTTTGCCGCCGACCTTTAGAGGGATGCGGCCGTCTTGCGGAAGACGTTTTTCAGCGATATTTAAATTGGCCATAACTTTAATGCGAGAGGTGATGGCATTTTGAAACTTTTTAGGCGGCTTAAAAATATCAAAAAGAATACCGTCGATGCGAAAGCGCACAACCAGATCTTTTTCGTAGGGTTCAACGTGGATATCCGAGGCCTTTTCTTTGACTGCGCGAAAGAGAAGGCTGTTGACGAGTTTGATAACCGGGGCGTCATCGTCACCAGCCTCGAGAAGGTCAATAGTTGACTCTTCGAGATCGTAATCTTCGTTCTCAAGGTCATCGAGGCCGGAGAGATTCGCCGTGCTTTTTTCGTAGACACGATTGATCGCATCTTGAATTTTTGAGTTCGTGGTTACGAGCGGACGGATCTTTTTTCCGAATAAAACACGGAGGTCGTCAAGAGCCTTGAGGTTGAGGGGATTTGACGAAAGAACAGTGACAACTTCTAGCTCTTCTTTGTAGGGGAGGATAGAGTTTTGTTTGGAGTAATTAATGGGAATGTCGCGAACCAAGTCCGCCGAAATATCTCCGATGGGAATGTCCTTGATAAAATCGAGGCCCATTTCTTTGCAGAGGTCGCACACCAGCTCTTCGGCGCTTGAGTACTCTTTATGAGCCAAAGCCTCGCCGATGGTCACAGGTCTTAAAACCGAAGGGTTTTTTAAAACCGAACGGATCTGTTCTGCGCTCAGGGCGGTGCTCTTTTGCAGAATGCTAGAAATGTCCATCGTTGCCATCAGTTCAATTACTCCTCGCGATTGTCATCGACGGGTTTGACTGGCTTTTTTGCCAATCGATCAATGGTTTCACCATAGGGATCTTGGCCGCCTTGGGCTTTGATGTATTTCAAGCGTCGATCCAGAGCGCTATCGACATTGTCCTTCTGGTCTGCGGGATTGCGCACGATTTTTGGCGTTAGAAACACCAACAAATTGGTTTTTGTTTTTTGATAGTCTCGACCTTTAAAGAGCCAGCCAATGATTGGCAGATCTCCCAAAAGAGGAACTTTGGACACAGTCTCAGATTCGGTATCTTTCATCAGGCCGCCGAGAACCGCCGTGTCTTTGTTTTTCACTACGAGAGTGGTTTTGATATTTCGTTTTGCCAGGGGCTGTGAGTTATCCTGAAGAGCCTTAGGCATGCTGGTCACCCGAGTGGGCTGGGCGATTTTTTGTTCAACTTCCATGCGAATGGTTTCTGAAGCTGGGCTGATAAAAGGTTTGATTGTGAGTTTGATGGTCGCGTCTTCGAAAGTGGGGGTGAAGGATTCTTGACCATTTGTTCCTACATTTTTTTGAACGCTCACGGCAACGCGATCCCCAACCTCGATCTCAGCAGTTTGGTTATCTAGAGCCAAAACCTGCGGAGTTGATAGAATATTCGCCTTAGTGTGGGCTTTGATAAAATTGATAAAACCTATCAGATTTGGAATCGTAATCTCATTTTTAGTTGCGGGATCTATGACTTTAACGACATCGTTGCTGCCAAAACCGAGGGTGGCACCGGTGCCGCCGACAGGATTTAGCAAGGTCGACAAATCAAAGCCACTGCTGACGAAACCAGCTTTGCCATAACCTGAGTCGCCATATTTGTAGTAGCCGACACCCCAGTTGTTGGCGTCACTGGAAGCCATTTCCATAATGACGGTCTCGACAAAAACTTGATCGCGTGCGATATCTATTTTTCTCAGGATATTTAAAACCTGTTCGTAGTCTTGCTTGCTGGCGGTGATAACAAGGCTGTTGGTGCTCTCATCCGCCTGTATTTTTACGTCGCCGCCAAAAATCTCTGTCGATTGGGCCGCGACCGGATTGCCACCAATCCCACCCAAAAGCCCCCCGCCTCCGGCCTTGGGGGCAGCGTCCTTAGTGACTCCCTGTAGAGTTTGTGCGATGTTTTTTGCGATTCCATTTTTAACGTAATACACATTTACGCCGCCAGAGTCCTCAGGACGGATGCGGAAATCCAATTGGGAGATGAGTTTCTTTAAGCGTAAAATTCCTGATTTATTGCCCATGGCGATAATCGAATTCGTGCGATCATCGGGGATTGCCATAAAAAAGCTCGTCCCCTGTTGTCCAGAGGCCCCCGAAGAGCGGGTAAAACGCGGAACTCCTGCGGAAAAAGAACCAGGCGCAGTCCCGGTGGATTTGTTTCCTTTGTTAACAATCTTGTCGACTAAATCCGCCAAATCTTTTGCCTTGGCGTACTTTACGTTGATCACCTCGATTTGATCTTCGAATCCAGGAACATCGAGCTGTCCTAATATCTTCATCACTCGGTCTACATTCGAACCGTAATCAGAAAAGATCAAAGAGTTGGTTGCGGGATAAACTGACATTTCTCCGTCTTTTGAAGTTAAAACGCGGAGGTCACGGTTAACCTGTTCGGCTTGGATATGCTTGAGGTGAATGATTCGGGTGATCATTTGGTCAGAGTTCGGATAGTAGGCGCCAGAGTAGGTTTCGATACTATCGCGCTGGGCATTTCTTGCGGATTTAATCTTCATAAAGCTGCCGCTGGGAACCACGGTGAAGCCATTGATTGCAAGAGCCGAAAGAAAGGCTTTGTAAGCTTCGGCAACGGTGATTTTTGTTGGCGCAATGATTGTGATTTTGCCACGTACACCAGGGTCGATGATAAAGTTCTTGCCAGTCAGCTCACCAATAGCCTTGATAACATCGGTGATTTCGACATTCGGAAAGTCAAAAGACTCGATCGCCTCGGGGAAGTTTTCATTTGTGATGTCCTCAAGACCCGCTTTGGAAAACTTTTCTTGTTGTTTTTTACTTAGCCCCGAAAGCTTGTTGCCGCTGTCAGAATGAGAGATGCTCGGCTCTGGGGCCGCAGGCATTGAAGGCGGCGGCGGAGGAGGTGGTGGCGGCGGGAAGCTTTGCGCGTGCGCGATCTGCTGAGCCGTCAGCACCGAAGCTATTCCGAGAGCGGTTTTTTTACTAACTTTCATCTTAATCCACCTTCCTTTGCAGATTAAAAATTACTGAATATTATAATCCAAAGTCTCTGTAGAGCCTCCGCGATCGACAGTCAATTTGACGTTCGGAGAGGATTTAAACATATTAAATAGCTCCATCGCTTTTTGCGGAGTATCTACGGACTCACCATTAACAGTCTTGATCAGGTCCATACGCTGAATTCCGAGCTGAGAAAAAATACTGTTGGGCTGAAAGTCAACGATGCGGTAACCGATAACTTCGCCAGTGACTCGATCTTTGGCTTGAACGGCCCGGGCCTGCATCAGAATACTCGAGAGGTCGTTCAAATATTTTTGCAAATCAGAGCGCTTGATCACAAAGCGGTTATTGCCAACGGCTTTGACGTCGCCAGCCCCGGTCCCGGTGGCCGCCGCAGGGGCGCTTGTGCCAAAGGCGACCTTGGTGCTGCCGAAGGGCTTCATCTCGATATATTCTAGGACGTTGGTGTTTAAATTTCTAAAAACGATTCGTTGCCTCTCTACACGAACAAGAGTCGCCAAATTCTCGATATTTCGCTTCGGAGTGTAAGAGACAACTTGGTTTTTGCCTTTGATCTCGACGGCCGCTATGGATTTTTCGGGATTAGAGTGAACCAGAGTGCCGACCAAATTAAGTGGCAATTGCGAAAGGACGGGATCTGCTTCGTGCAGTTTGTTGGGATCTTGCCCTTTGGCGAAGAGCGGATCTGGGATAACGCCAGAAGAAGAAAAAATATTTCGCGAGATCAAAGTATTGTAGGCGCCGCGCGAAGTTTGATTATCAGTATTTAATCGTTTCGGATGAGAAGGGGGAGACTGGTTTGGTAACATCAGGTGCCGGTAATTCAAAATCAAAAGATCGGCGATGACGAAGCCAAGAAATACGAAGAGAAGGTAGGCAAGCCACTTCTCAAAAAAGGGTCTTTTCTTGTTCGTTTTCTTGTTGTCTACAGCCAATTACAATCCTTTGTCATATCAGGGATTTGAATCCTTCAAATCTGAAGACCATCCTAACAAAAGGCTTGGTTTCGGGCACGAAGAAATTTGGACCTAGACCTTTGTGCTGTCTGGACTCGGTCCTTGCCTGTCTATCTGATAGTTTAAAAGCATGAACATTGCTTATTTCACCCGGGGTGAGTCTATTCAGGATATCGAAGTCCGTGCGCAACTTCTGCGCATCCCTGAGGTTATGGCCGACTTAAAGTTAGCTCAAACAGCAATCCCCAATGTGGATTTGATTTCTCTGATGGGTTCTCAAGAGCTCTTTTTGAAAACACCGCCGGAGTTTCGAGCAAAGCTGGCGCAGCTTCTACAAGAGGCATTATATAAGAGATGGAAAATGAGCACGGTAAAGTGCGATGCGGTTGTTGAAAGAAGAAGATATGAAGTTCTAGAGGATTGGCGCAAGAGCCTTAAAGGACTGCTTCAACAATCTAAAGAGTTTCATTTTTATGTTTTAGGCCCCGGTTTTGATGATCTCGAATATGAAATCAGTAAAATTCGTTTTAAGTCCCCGCCGCAAATTTTTCTGCATGAAGTGATCTCTGAAGACCCCATGCTTGGTTGGTTCTGGCCCACGATCATGCAAGGGGCGAAGCTCTCAGCGTGAGCTTTCCATATCAAGCGGCCTTGGACTGAGATTGAATCCACTGATTTAGAGACTGGGCTTTTTCAACGTTGAGCTCGGTGTAGTCGAAAAAATAATCTTGATTTGTATTTCGAGCAAAGCGCGTTTTTAACGAAAGTCCATTTTTAAGCAAAATTTCAACGTCGCGATTTTTAATGTCTAGAGGTGGATCAGCAAGGCATCTGACGTGAATGCCTTTGTTTGAAATGCCCAGCAGTTGAGCCCAGGGGCCTTGATTTTCAAAATGAATAAGGATTTTTTTGCGCAGCGGGGCCGGCTCCGGGCGTAGGGTTGAGGTTGGCACTCGCGCTGGAGTCGTTACCTGTGCTTTGACTTTCCAAACGAGTTGGTCAGCGATAAATAAAAACACGAGGATGTTGGTAATAAAAAAAAGCCAGGTAATCCAATTTGTTTTGACGTGGCTGAAGTCAGAAATTTGCAGGGCGATATAGCCAGCGAGGAGGATTAACGTTGCCTTCCAAGCATTCGCATTTCCGCGAAGCATGATGAAGCCTATTATGAGTGTTGCAACGTAGAGAATTTGATTAAATGTTGAGCCAAGGCTGATGATTTTCCAGAACAGTTCCATCGTCCAACGATTTTTAAGTTCCGTCAGCATACTCATTTTTGCAAGAGTGTTGATGATGGGGGCAAGAAAAAGTCCGATTCCAAAAAGTCGGATGACATTCTTTTTTTCAAGAACTTTGACAAGGACCATGGGTTAGCCTGCACTTTGATCTTTGTTGTCAACAAAGCGCATCTGGATGATTTCGTCGTCCCCGCCATGGGGCGGCGGAGCAGAAGAGCCCGCTGGTTTTGAATCCGGGATGGCGTTTGCTCCTCGGCGGTGGCTTTCGAGTGCTCCGCTTGTTGCAATGACGAGGCATATAGCAAGGGGATCAAAAACAGAGACCAGTAATAGGATCAAGTATTTTACGACGGTATCGATGTCGAGTTTGAATGCTTTTGCGATATAAATAAGTGGTCCGACTTTTTTCTTAAGCTCCAAGGAGCGTAGATTTGATTGGGTGACCGCTTGTTCAAGCTGCTCCGTTTGCTTTGTAAGAGCAAGAATAGCGGGCTCGATTTCTTTGCGGAGGGCAATGCGCTTTGAAATACGACTTGCCGGAATCTCCTCAATCGACTTGTTCATGCGGCTTATTTCAGAGAGGTTCAGGGCTTGTTGGTTTTTTAGCGATTCGTATTTTACCGCCTCGGCGTCTAGGGCCGCAGAAGCCGATTGGTAAGCGTCTGATAAGAAGCCAAATATTCCTAAACTTGTGATGGCACTTAAAATAATAATTGCCGATACAAGATAGGATTTAAAAATAAGATTTAGCTGACTCCACCTCTGATGCAGATAGGCGGCTAGGACAAACTTGGCAAGCTCAAGGGCGGCCGCCATCGCGCTCACAGCAAGAGCCGCTCCCGAAAAAAGAGCCGCCAAACCAATCACGGAAAAGCCTGCGCCCAGCACAGAAACGCTGATCGTCGCAATAATAAGTCCAATAACACACCAAAGAGCTATCATAGACGGCTTATCGGACAATGCATATTGTGACTTAACGGGGGCTTTGTGTGTCTCGTTTTGGGGCAGTTGTTACCAACTGAAATCCGGCAGACTGCAACACGCCTGATAGGTTAACAATGACCATTTCTGGTCCGAGGGTAATGGGGGCTTCGCCTAGTAGGCGAATCGCAGCGGTAACACAGCTTGCGGCTACAGCATAAGCTCCCGGGGCAACTTGTGGAGCCGGGCAGGGGGCTCCATCCGACAGATCCTTAAATACTTTTTGCATAACTTTTAAAACTTCAGGATCGAGCCCAGGAGCTAAAGCTGTAAATAATTTTATATATCGCTCCACGTAAGAGATCGAGCCAATATCGCCGCGAAGGGGAAGACTAAAAATTTCTCGCAGCAAGGAATGGTCTTTCTGGTTCGGCGCAAAGCTAATAACCGCAGCTCCGAATCCGACCGAAAAAGAACTGATCAAAATTTTATTTTGATTGTGGGCTTCATCGTGTAATGCCACAATGCCTCTGAGATCTAGAAAATCAATGGTATCAAAAATAAGATCGGACTTACTCACAAGGAGTTTGGCGTTTTCGCTGCTGACGAGTTCGGTGTGGGTTTCAACCTGGGCTTCAGGATTGATGCGTAGAAGATTTTCCTTTAGGGCGTCAACTTTAAATTTGCCGATCTGGTCAAAGAAGAAAGATTGGCGATTTAAATTATGACTATCAATTGTGTCTCCATCGACAAGAATAAATTTTTGAAATCCAATTCTTGTAGCGGCCTCTGCAACTTGGCTACCAATGCCGCAACCAGAAATGAGGACCCGAGTATTGGAAATTTTCTCTTGCAGCTGCGGATTGATGTAGCCGAAATTTCTCGTCGTTAAATCTTTGTATTTTGTAGTCATCACCTTATATCGGAATTAAGTAGCAAAAACTTACTGCGACTATGTCTAGTTGGTGGTTTTAAGAAGTCGAGTGTATATAATATCGACAATATATTCTTAAATGACGTTGCCATCTTTTTCAGAAAGAAATTTTTAATCTAGCGCGAAATCTAGCCGATAATCTAGTGTATGAAACGTTTTAAAAAGAAAAGCCTGCAGATTTTGATGGCCTTGCTCCCTTCTCGAATACGAGATGAGATCGTTCGCCGTTCTATATGTCTTCCTGGCGAACTTCCGCAGAATCTTGTTTTTAAAATTGCGCAAACGACCCAGGAGCTCGAGGCGGCCTTTAGGCTAGTCTACGAAGGTTATCTACCTCTTGGCTACTGTGCCGAAAACGAGCACAAAATGAGGGCGACATTTTATCATGCATTGCCGACGACCACGACCCTGATTGCAGTTGATCAAGAGCGCGTTGTAGGAACTTTGACGGTAGTGCGTGACAACCGGTTGGGGCTCCCCCTGGATAAAGTTTTTGATGTGAAGTCTTTAAGAGGCGGCGCACAGCGTCTGGCAGAGATTACCTCATTAGTTATTCATAGAGATTATCGTCGAGAAATGGGCGGGCAAATTTTGTTTCCGCTTTTGCGTCTGATGTACGAATACTCGACGTCCTATTTTGGGGTGAATCATCTTCTTGTTACAATTCACCCTAAAGATATTCATTTCTATAAATCACTTTTGTTGTTTAAAATTGTTCCGAAAACAGGTGTTAAAGATTACTTAGGGGCGCCGGCCGTAGTTCTTCATTTAGATCTAAAACGAGCGCTGCTCGAATATGAAAAGACCTATGAAAATCGCGGTCAAACCACCAATCTATTTGATTTTTTTGTGAAGCGAAAGATGGCAAATGTTAAATTGCCGAAAAGAGAATATAACAAAATCAATGACCCTCTTGTTAGTCTTGATTATTTTCAAAAGGTATTTTTGGGAAAACTACAATTAGGCAGTGACAACTTGGAGCGTCGCCGTGTTGAGTCGATCTTAACCTTAAAATTTGACTCGCGACGAGTGCACCCTCGTATAGAGGTCGAAGCGCCGGCCTCAGTTACTCTCCGGAAACGTGACGAAATTATTCAAACCAAAATTATGATTAAGGATGTTTCACGGCACGGCTTTCGAGCCTTCGTGGAGGAGGATTTTTCGATTCAAGATGAGTTTAATATTCAAATTGAAATCGCTCCTAAAGTCATATCCTATGTCAAAGTTCAGGCTGTCTGGATGAGCCCTGACCGGGGGGTTGGGTTTCATATTCTAAAAGCTGATGAGAATTGGCATCAGTTTGTTAATTATCTATACAGGGATCAGTATGGCCGGGTGGTTTAAATAGAAAAACCTAGCCTGGGGCCTAGTTTTTTAATCTATTAAACCTCGTATACTATCGCAAGTATTGAGCGAGGCAAGCCTATGGCGAGTTCAAAAAAAATATTTATGGCAGGTATGGGATGCGGAGCGATTATTGCGACGATACTGACTGTAACTTATTTTCGACGGCCTTCTTTAAATAGCGAGGCCGCTAAGGGCGCTTATGCTGTCGGTGTACAAATGGGCAAAAATTTAACTCGTCAGTATATCGATTTTGATTCGCGAGTCATCGCAGCGGCGTTGCAGGACGTAAAGACAGAGTCCTTTAGACTGAGCGAAGAGCAAATCCATCAGGGAAATGAATTCATCCACAGATCTTCTGTTGAGAAGCGGCGAGCGATTGAGCCAAGGCCAGATTCTGTTCCGCCAGTTATCCCGCCCGGAGGTAAAGACGGCGATGGCTTTACGGTCAGTCAACTTGGATTTCGTTTCAAGGCAATGAACACCGAGCCTGGTGCAGATACAAATGAATTGGAAGAGCGTTTTGCAGCTTCTAAAAAAAATCATGAAAAGAAAGTCGATTATAGTTTTCATTTGATTGTTCGCGATCAACAAGGCCGCGAATATTTCAACTCCGTCCAAATTAAAAAAGAAATTTCAATTTCGAGTTTTAAAGCGCGTCCAGCAATGAGGGTGATTCTTGGAGCTCTAAAAAAGGGTGAATCCATACAGGTAAAAACCCACCCCCATGAGTTTTGGGGGTTGAATATTAATTTGCCGCCCATGCCTTCTGATGAAGCTATTTACGAAATTCAAAAGATAAACTAAACAAAAAAGCCCTCAAGACTGACGGGCGTCTCAAAAGCGGGATTTAGAAAATCCGGGGTTTCTTGCTCAGGAGGAACCATGCAATACAAACCATGGGGCAGTTTTGCGCTCACCCAGTTCAAAGGTCTTTTGTAAATTAATTCCTCGCGTCCCTGGCAATATACTAAAAAATCTTTGGAGCGAGCCCGCGAAAACGCAGCCCATAAGAGCGCTTCAAAGACATCCTCATTGTCTGCAAACAAATGGGTCAGATACTGAAATTGCAAACTCTCTTCGAGTTGAAGGCGGTACGAAGGTTTGGTCAAGGGGCGGGTCCAACCCAAAAGTTTTCCGAATTTTAAAAATTGTCGAAAATTATGAGCCTTCAAGGAGTAGTCCAGCGGGATGAGCTCTTGAATTCCGTCAGCACTCCAAGGAGCGCAGCAGCCGACGATGTTGTTCTGAGAATCGAAGGCGATCAGAAAGTCTTCGATTCTTAAACCCCGCCATCTTTGAAGTTGTTTGAAGAAGCTGTAAGAGTCCCAGTAGGTGGCTAAATTTTTTTGGCGATTTTTTTTGCAAAGATAATAAATCAGGGCATCGGCATTTCCTGATGATCCGTGGCGGATCTGCATATGCGGCAGGGGGTTGCTAGCCCAGGGAAAGTGCCCATGGATCGATACCAGATTAAAACGTCGATACCCGTAATAACGAGGCAAGGGACGTTTTGAGTGACGGGGGCGAACGAAGGCGTTGAGAGCCCTGGTCTCCATCATATTTAAACTTGAAAAAAAATGTTCAACTCCGAAAGTATTCGAGACTTCTTCAAGACAAGGGACAAAGTGTTTGCCCCATTCAAGAATGGCGCGGCGCTGGCGACTGATGCGTAAATCTCGGCCATAAGCGACCAAAGTTGGTTTTTCGCCAATCAAGACTTCTTTGATAATAAAAGAAGCAAGACCCTGAATTGAATCATCCTCATCTTTGAGAACGTAAGTTCGATACTGCCCGGACTCTGCGGCATAGGGGCCGAAAAAATCCCCCCGACGATCGACCTTGAGATCAAGCAACCCCTCGATAGGAAAACCTTTATAAAACTCTAAGAGTTGCGGGTTGTCGGCGGGCTTGGCGATTTCGATTTTCATTCGGATTTTTTCCAGAGGACATCGCTATAGCCCGTTTTTAGATTGACCCATCTTGCTGTAACAAAAAGAAGATCACTCAAGCGGTTGAGGTATTGCAGGCTTAAGGCATAAGCGGCTTCGTTTTTGATGGCTTCGGCAGTTCGGCGCTCGGCCTGGCGGCAAGAGGTGCGGGCTACATGCAAATGAACTGCAGCTTCGTGGCCTGCTGGCAAGATAAAATTTCTCAGTTCTGGAAGCTCGCTGGTGAGCTCATCAATTTTTTTTTCAAGATCAGCAATATGAATTTTGTGAATCGCCGGAAGTTTTTTGAAGATCTCTGGATCTGGGCAGGCGAGCAAGCTGCCCAGGTTAAATAGCTGGTTTTGAATTTTTTCAAAAAAAACATCGAGGGCGCGGGTTTCGTTCTGTTTTTGCAGATAGATACGGGCTACTCCTAAATAAGAGTTGAGTGCGTCCACACAGCCGTAGGCCTCAACTCGGGGGTTGAATTTTTCAACACAGGACCCGTCTACTAAATGCGTCGTCCCTTTGTCGCCGGTTTTTGTGTAAATTTTTGTTTTCATAGATTAAGATCAGCATGACATTAAGGAGTTTACAATGCAACTTTCCCCGGCCTCATTACCAGACTGTTCATTGCTGGTGACCATTCCTCACTCTGGAGAAAAAATACCTGCGGAGGCGACATGGTTGACCTCTTTGCCGGAGCCAACTTTAATGTGTGATGTCGATCGTTATGTCGATTTTCTTTATGAGCCCACACTTAAAAAACTAAATCTTCCCTATGTTAAAACCGAGTGGCACCGTTATGCCGGGGACTTGAATCGTCTGCCTGGGGATGTTGATGCTGGGACAGTAGTTGGCAGTACAAACCCTCAAGGGGAGTTTCGCCGCGGCTTTTTATGGGCGATAACCACCCACAATCAGCCACTTCTCGGGGCCCCAGTCGAGAAGCAGATTCACGAAAAGCTGGTCAAACTAATTTATGAACCTTTTCATGCGAACGTGCGAAAACTCTATGAAAATTACCAAAATGCTGGGCGAAAAAAAATCTTTCACATTGATGCCCACAGCATGCCTTCTGTTGGCACCAAGGAGCACCGGGACCCAGGAGAGGCCCGGGCAGATATCGTGATCAGCGATTGCCATGGGGCCAGTTGCTCGGCCAAGTTTCGCGACTTGGTGATCGCGGCCTATGTGACTGCTGGATTTAAGGTGGCCTATAACTGGCCCTATTTTGGTGGCCGCGTGAGTGAACAGTATGGGGAGCCGCGCAAAAATCATCATGCGATTCAAGTAGAACTCAACAGGGCTTTGTATATGGACGAGGTCAGCAAAAAACTGAAATCAGAATCCGCTCAGGTGGTTCAAGAAAAACTCGCAAAAGCACTTGCTTATATTTGCCAGGAGCTCCCTGACGTATAGCGTTGATTTTGATATGATTAGCCCTTGGTAGCAACTTAGATTACTAATTTGTCTTACATGTTGCAAAAGTGGACGAAAAAAATCTTAAAGTTTCTCGCCTCGCTCAAGTTAGCGGTGGTTATCATCCTGTCTCTCGCGCTTTTAATCGCCATAGGGACCATTGTTGAGTCAAAGTACGATGCCATCGCCGCCAAAAAGTGGATTTATGACACAATTTGGATGTACACCATCATGGGCTTTCTTGCGGTCAGTCTGATTGCGGTGATGGTGGATCGTTGGCCTTGGAAGGCTCGACATGCTCCCTTTGTCTTTGCTCACATCGGCATTATCATTTTATTGGTAGGCTCTGTGATGACTATGCAGTTTGGTGTGGATGGTTCTTTAAGGGTTCCTGTTGGGCAAGGAAATCAATTTTTGGTTGTGCCTGAAACAGATGTTCTTGTGTACTCTTCATTTGACGGCGATCGCTACACCAAGCTTGACGAGCGCCCGGTGGATTTTTTTCTGCATCCACCGAGTCCAGAGAAGCCTGTCGAAATTTCGACCTACACTGGAGCGATTAAATTTACTGGTTATAAAAGATATGTGGTTCCTAAGCGGATGGTGACGGGGGCTCGGGAGCCTAACGGACGCAGAGGGGCTGGGCTGCGTTTTCAAATTCAAAACCCCAATGTGAACGTCGTTGAGTGGATTGTTCAGCGTAGGGCCAAGGATCTTGCGACCCATGATTTTGGCCCGGCCGCCCTTCATTTAGGAGAGGCTCCGGCCAAGAGCCAGGGGCGCAACGAAATCTATTTTGCTCCGCAGGCCGGTAAAGACAGCCTCAAGTATGTGGTCTTTCAAAAAGATAAAGACAGTCCGATAAAGTCTGGCGAGATCAAAGAGGGCGAGATGTTTGTTCCTGGTTGGAAGATGCCAATGGAAGTTCGAGTGCTTAGGTACTTCCCTGAGGCCGAAGAAGGCTGGGACTTGCAAGAGAGAGAGACTCCGACCCCGCTTACAACCTCGGCGGTGCGCCTTGAGTTTGAAGGTAAAGAGAACTGGATCCTTCTGAATGACACTTTGAAACTCTTCACTCCCGAGGCAGTTTATATAGTCACCTACGGCAATCGCCGTTTGGATTTGGGTTTTCAAATTGAACTGAAAAACTTTATCGTCGATCGCTACCAGGGAACCATGAGGGCGGCGGCCTATAAAAGTCATGTGAGTGTGGCAGATTTTGGCGATCATGAAATTTCTATGAACGAGCCGCTTAAATACAAGGGCTTTACCATTTATCAGGCCAGCTTTGAAGATGATCCAAAAACAGGCCAGCCGGTTGCTTCGATTTTTTCAGTGAATCAAGACCCTGGCCGCTGGATCAAGTATTTGGGATCCCTCATAATGTCGATCGGAATTATTTTGCTCTTTTATTTTAAGCAAAAGGCAAAAAAAGGAACATAGAATGAAACGCTTGCAGCTGATTTTAGTTTTGCTTCTGTCCATGATGGTGTTCAAGGGGGCTTTTGCGGCAGCAGGGGATGAGCTTCGAAAGCTACCAGTGCAGGATGCTGGTCGTATTAAACCCTACGACACCTTCTCTAAAGAAATGCTGGAGATCGTCTATGGCAAGTCGACCTTTGAGGGGCGTGGTGCCGCAGAAATTATCATGACTTGGATGCTGAGTCCTCAAGCTTGGCAAAGTAAAAAAATTTTTGAAGTCCGCAATCACGAGGTGCTGAAGGCTCTCGGCCTGTCCGCAGAGGCACGGTACTTTTCTGGAGAAGAAATTTTTGCCAGTCCTCAGTTTGCAAGCCTCATGCAGGATCTGCAGTCTAAACGTGAAACCAAAGAAAAACTCACCCCATATTTTCAAGCGCTGCAGCGTTTAGAGAATCAGCTCTTCGTCTTTCGCGAAGTCGCGGGGGGCAATATGCTGAGGCTGATCCCGCCTAAAGAGGGGGCAGCGTGGTTGTCAGTGGTGCAATTTGAAGGAGAGCAACAAGCCGCCTTCGCGGGTTTGACGAAAAGTTTTATTAGCTATATCGGCGGCGTTGCCAGCCAGGCTTCGGATCCTGAGATGAAGAAGCTCGCGAGTGAAATGGACACAGCGGTTCTTGCTTTTCGAGAGGTGGCTCAAAAAAACAATCCCGGACTTTACGCTGTTGACGCCAAGGTAAACGTCGAAGTTTTTTATAATCATTTTCATCCATTTCGTTGGGCCTATATTTTTTATTTATTGTCTTCGTTGGTTTTGTTGATGGTGTGGTCCATGAACAAGGCGGGATGGATGAAGGCCGCCTGGGGCTTTGCCGCTGTGGGTTTTTTGCTACATACCTTCGGTTTTGTTGTTCGGATGTATTTGATGGACCGAGCTCCTGTGACCAATATGTATGAAACTGTGGTTTGGATGTCTTGGGGGGCCCTGCTCTTTTCTGCAGTCTTAGAGTGGATTTATAAGTTTCGTTTTGTTCTTCTTGCTGGAACTCTTGGGGCGATGGTGGCGCTGATTATTGCGGACACCGCTCCTGCGGTTTTGGATCCCTCTTTGGTCCCGCTCGAGCCGGTTTTGCGTAGCAACTATTGGCTGACGGTCCACGTAATGACAATCACTATCAGTTACGCGGCCTTCTTTTTGGCTTTTGTTTTGGGGGATATCGGGCTGATTTATTATGTTCGCGGTGAAGAAAAACATCAGGACAAAATCAAGGCGATCACGACGTCCGTGTACCGAGCGATGCAAATTGGGGTGGTGTTTTTAGCTCCAGGAATTATTTTGGGCGGAATTTGGGCGGACTATTCTTGGGGGCGATTCTGGGGATGGGATCCAAAGGAGACCTGGGCATTGATTGCTCTGCTTGGTTATCTTGCGGTGCTGCATGGACGGCTTGGTGGTTGGCTTAAAAATTTCGGCATGATTGCCAGCGGAGTGATCGCATTTAGTTTGGTGATCATGGCCTGGTATGGGGTGAACTTCGTTCTTGGCGCAGGGCTTCACTCTTACGGATTTGGTGCGGGCGGAGTGGAATACGTCTCTGCGTTTATCGGAGCTCACTTTCTGTTAGTGTTTTATGCATCCCTTGTGCGGAAAAAATAGTCAGCTAAGCTTTTGAATTCTCATTAAGTTTGCAAAAACAAACTAGACAACCGATATATTCCGACCTTAAATAGTAACCATCGAAAAAAAAATATGATGTGGGCTATCAGGTAAAGGAAGATTATGCATCGGATTTTGAAAACTATTGCGGTAGCGGGGATGCTCAGCTTGGGACTCGGTCTCACAGCGTGTAAATTCCAGCCAGGCTGGGGCTACAATCAGGGGTATTCTCCTGATCAACCCCTTCCCTTCGATCACTCCCTTCACGTGGGGAAAAATCAAATTCAGTGTCAGTACTGTCACAATCAGGTGGAGCGCTCTCGGCACTCAAATGTTCCTGCGTTGTCAACTTGTATGAATTGCCATTTGCAGGTGAGGACAGACAGTCCATTTATTCAAAAGTTGCGCGAGGCCTATGATAGTGGCGGCTCTATTGAGTGGGTCCGTGTTCATATGCTTCCGGATCACGTGATGTTCAATCACTCGGCGCATATTGCGAAGGGCGTGAACTGTCAAACGTGCCACGGCGAAGTCGAAAAAATGCAAAAAGTAATTCAAGTTCAGGATCTTTCGATGGGTTGGTGTGTTAATTGTCACCGTCAGCCAGAGAATAAAGCGCCATTGAACTGTACAACTTGTCACCACTAATTGAGTTTGTGGAAGGTAACATGAATCACGATCACGAACATAGCGAGCAAGAACTGGCTGCCAAAAAGGCGGCTCGTCCTCAGATCGAAAGAGATAGCAAGTATTGGCTCACGCTTGAGCATTATAACAATGACCCAGAATTTATGAAATTGGCTGAGACCGAATTTCAATCCTCGCCTTTGCGTGACGAGGATGGTGAAGACGGAGTGGCTCGCCGAGACTTTTTGAAGTTGATGGGCGCTTCTTTAGCGATGGCAACAGCCGGTTGCATCCGTCGTCCTGTGCAAAAAATTGTTCCCTATAACAAGCAACCCGAAGAAGTAACTTTGGGTGTAGCGAATTTCTATACTTCGACTTATTTTGATGGGGCTGAAGGACTGGGGCTTTTAGTAAAGACGCGTGAAGGTCGCCCTATCAAAATCGATGGCAATCCAGAGTTTCCTCTTAATAAAGGGGCTTTGAGTGTTCGCTCTCAGGCTTCGATTTTGAGTTTGTACGATCCAGAAAGACTTCAAGGTCCAAAGGTTAATCTATTTAATGAGAAGAGATCTAACAAAGATACGGTCGGAATTAAGTGGGAGGATCTTGATAACAAGGTCGTAGCTCAACTTAAAAAGGGTGATGCCGTTGTTTTGACAGGCAATGTGGCTTCTCCGTCCACTCGTCAGATTATTGCAGACTTTGCTCAGGGGTTTAAGGCGAGCCATGTGTCTTGGGAGCCTTTGTCTTGTGAAGACGGACGAGAGGGACAAAAGGCTTCTTATGGCGAAGCTGTTCAGCCTCAGTACCGTTTCGACAAAGCAAAAGTTATTGTCTCCATCGATGCAGACTTCTTAGGGACTTGGATTAGCCCCGTTGCTTTTAGTAGACAATTCTCTGCGGGCCGAAAAGATCCAAAGACAATGTCAAAGTTGGTGTCTTTTGATTCCACCTATTCTTTGACTGGTGGAAACGCAGACATTCGCTATAAAATTAAGCCTTCACAACAGCTAGATGTGGTGATGGGCCTTCTCCACGAGATCGTGGTCAAAAAAGGCCATTCTTCATACGCCGGAAACGCAGCAGCTAAATCGGCCCTCGCATCCTATGCGAACACAGCGCAAAAGTTGGGCATTGAGCCGAGTCTTTTTGCAAAAGTTGCGGGCGACCTTTGGGAAAATAAAGGAGCTTCGTTGGTTGTCGCAGGTGGAGTTCAAACGGCGACTTCTCGCTCTTTAGAATTGCAGATCGCTGTCAACCTATTGAACTCTGTTCTTGAGAACGAAGGCAAAACCGTGGATGGCCGAAACGGCAATCCGGGAATAAAATCTTCTTACTCAGATTTGGCAAATCTTGTTAAGGACATGAATGCGGGCAAGGTTAAGACCTTGATTATTCACCGAGTGAATCCGGTCTATGCGCTTCCATCTGAGCTGGGATTTTTAGAAGCTCTCAAAAAAGTGGAGCTTGTAATTTACACTGGCGATCGTATTGATGAGACGGGCAGCTGGGCTCATTTGATGGCGCCGGACAATCATCCTCTTGAAAACTGGGGAGACGCAGAATTTGCGAAGGACGTCTATGCGATTCAGCAGCCGACGATCCGTCCAATGTATGACACCCGTTCTTTTCAGTTGTCTTTGATGACTTGGGCTTATCTCGCCAAAGTGGGGCCTAGCCGTATTCAGAGTTTCGAAACATATTATGATTACTTGAGAAATTTCTGGAAAGAAGAAGTCCAACCAAAATTTGCCAAAGGTTCATCTTTTGAAGACTTCTGGGGACAGGTGCTTCAGGTGGGCTTTGTTGGAGAACTCGATAAGAGTTCAAGTCCGCGCGCCTTCCGCACAGAAGCTTTGTCTCTACTGAAGGCCGCGTCGACAACTGAAGGGTACGAACTTGTTTTGTATCCAAAAGTGCAGATTGGCGACGGCTCTATGGCTAATATTTCTTGGTTGCAGGAGCAGCCAGATCCTATCACTAAAATTGTTTGGGATAACTATGTGATGGTTTCTATCGGCACTGCTGAAAAAGAAGGCCTCAAAGAAGGTTCTGTTGTTGAACTCAAAGTAGCTGATAAAAAGGTTGAATTGCCTGTTCATATTCAGCCTGGTTTGCATGACCAAGTTCTTGCTGTTTCAGTCGGCTATGGCCGCACCCTTGCTGGTAAAGTCGGAAATGGAATCGGTCAGAATATGTATCCTTTTGTGAACCTCACTAAAGGAGTGGTTTTCTCTGGTCAGTCTGCGACGATTCAAAAACTGAGCAAGAAGTACAAGTTGGTGTCGGTGGCCGGCAATAATACGATGGAAGGCCGTATGATCGTGGCAGAGGCCACGCAGAAGGACTATCTCAAAAACCCTGGAGCGGGAGTTCACCGCCACAAAATGTGGAGTCTTTGGTCTGGTCATCAATACAATGGACACAAGTGGGGTATGTCAGTTGATTTGAATACCTGCACAGGTTGCTCTGCTTGTATGACAGCTTGTCAGTCTGAAAATAACATCACGGTTGTGGGCAAGAAGTACATCATGCAGGGGCGTGAGATGAGTTGGATCCGTGTCGATAGATATTACGTCGGAAATCCAGCGGATGCTTTGACCGTGTTCCAACCAGTGATGTGTCAGCACTGTGACAATGCTCCTTGCGAAACGGTTTGTCCAGTCTTGGCGACTGTCCACAGTGACGAGGGTCTGAACGAAATGGTATACAACCGCTGCGTCGGAACTCGTTACTGCTCAAACAACTGTCCCTATAAAGTGCGTCGTTTCAATTGGTTCAATTACGCCAAATTAATCGAAAAGCCGATGCATATGGCTCTGAATCCTGACGTCACGGTCCGTCCTCGCGGGGTGATGGAAAAGTGCACTTTCTGTGTTCACAGAATTAAAGAAGGCAAGAACAAGGCGAAGCTTGCCGGCGCAAAGCTGAAAGATGGCGATATCAAGACAGCCTGTCAAACGGCCTGTCCGACGGATGCTATTATCTTTGGTGATTTGAACGATGCAGAAAGCCAAGTGGCCAAGGTCTTCAAGTCAGAGCCGCGCTCTTATGCTCTTCTTGAAGAGTGGAATGCAGCTCCTTCAGTTCGTTACCTTTCTAAGATCCGCAATAATGATAAAGAAACAGCAGGTGGTGGTACTCATGATCACGCGTAATAAACTAGTCTTAGGTGACAAGAATCTTAAGGACATTACGGATGATATCTGTGCTCCGATTGAGGCTTACCCATCAAAGGGATGGTTAGGTCTTTTTGCGGGAGCTCTCGGTTTGTTGATTTTCTATGTGATCATTTTGGGCATGGTCATCTCACAAGGGATGGGGCTTTTAGGGGTGAATCACCCGAACGCCTGGGGAACGATGATTATCACCTTCGTTTTCTGGATTGGTATCGGTCACGCCGGCACATTGATTTCTGCGATTCTATTTTTGTTCCGACAAAAATGGAGAACATCTGTTGCTCGGACGGCAGAGGCGATGACGGTTTTTGCGGTTATGACGGCGGGTTTGTTTCCGTTGCTACACACCGGGAGACCTTGGCTCGATTACTGGTTGTTCCCTTATCCAAATCAACGTGGACCATTGTGGGTGAACTTCCGATCCCCTCTTTTGTGGGACGTTTTTGCGGTATCGACCTATGCGACGGTTTCGATGGTTTTCTGGTATGTCGGTTTGATTCCTGATTTTGCGACGATCAAAGATCGTGCAAAAAACAAAATCCGCCGGACAGTCTATGGAGCCTTATCTATGGGCTGGAGAGGAACCGCTAGAAATTGGAGTCATTACGAGATGCTTTATTTGCTTCTCGCGGGTCTCTCAACTCCTTTGGTTCTTTCGGTTCATACAATCGTTTCTTTTGACTTCGCGGTTTCAAGCTTGCCAGGTTGGCATACCACGATCTTCCCGCCATACTTTGTTGCGGGCGCGATTTTCTCGGGATTCGCGATGGTTGTGACTTTGATGACTCTTGTTCGTATTGGTATCCCTCAGTTCAAGAACTACATCACTATTGATCACATGGAAGTAATGAATAAGATCATCATGGCGACAGGCCTGATGGTTGG
>JAMIQD010000170.1:0-6459 GCA_035914755.1 Pseudobdellovibrionaceae bacterium
TGGTATAGACCAGAGTCAGGACAAAAAGAGCAAGTCCGATACGTTTAAAAATCTGAAGATTACGAACGAAAATTTTCACGACAGGTCATCAAATCCTGGCTTTGATAGGGAGTCAAAAGGATTTCACGGAGTGTCATGACGAGGTTTACCAAAAGCAAATAGATGACATCGCGAGCAAAAAATGATTATTTGTCCCCTTCGATACAAATCCGTTTAAATGCCCCGGTGGCGAAACTGGTAGACGCACAGGACTTAAAATCCTGGGATTCGGTTAAACGGTCGTGCCGGTTCAATTCCGGCCCGGGGCACCAATTTTCGTTTTGAGATTTCCTTAAAATCCATTAAATTTAAATACTTAGATGAGCCCAACCTGGAAGACCTTGCAAACCTTGTTTTTCCAAGGTTTTTAATGGATAATAAAGTTATGCAAAAACAATCAACTCTTTCTACAAGTATAGATTCTGATCTTAAAAAAGCATTGGCAGCATTTTGTAAAAAACGAGGGCTTAAAATTCAAAGCGTCGTTGAAAATGCCATTCGCGAGCAGCTCGAAGATGAAATTGATCTTGCTAGCTATGACGAACGGAAGAACGAAGAAGAGATTTCGCTAGCTGCGGTCCTTAAGAAAATAAAAAAATGAGTTCGAAGGTTTACGAAATCGTTTTTAAGAAGAGCGCAGCTAAAGAACTCCAAGGTTTGCCGCAAAAAATTCAGCAGAAGATATTAGATGCTGTTCTGCTCCTTTCTTTAAATCCGTACACTGAACTGCTTCAGATAAAAAAGATGAAGGGCTCTGACTCGCTCTATCGAGTTCGCATTCAAGACTATCGAGTCATTTACTTGATCGAAAACCAAATAATCAAAGTCACGATCATCAAAATCGGTCATCGCAAAGAAGTTTATGAGTAGTCGACGCGTACAGATCACATTTCATCTGTTATAATCCTGACGTTCGTGAACTATTTACCCGAATACCAAGGAACATCGCATGACAACACTTATAAAATCTAACGAGCGCGGACAAGCAGATCATGGCTGGCTTAAGTCGCATCACACCTTTTCTTTCGCTAATTACTACAATCCTGCGCGCATGGGCTTCGGCGTTCTTCGTGTGATCAATGAAGACCGCATTGCCGGCGGAACCGGCTTTGGCACCCACCCTCACCGTGACATGGAGATCATTTCTTACGCGGTCGACGGCGCTCTTGAACACAAAGACTCGATGGGCACTGAAACCGTCATTCGTCCCGGAGAAATTCAGAGGATGAGTGCTGGAACGGGAGTTCGTCACTCCGAATACAACCATTCTCCTGACAAAGAGGCCCACTTTCTGCAAATTTGGATTCTACCAGAAAAAGAAGGCCTCGCCCCAAGCTACGCACAAAAATCCTTCGCCAGCGATTTCGCAAAGAGTGACTTAACTCTGGTCGCCTCAAAATCAGGAAGGAATGGTTCTGTCACCCTCAACCAAGATGTCAATTTGTACGCCTGCAAAGCCCAGCAAGCTGGCGAGAAAGTCTTTAAGACCTCTCTTCAGCGAAAAACATGGGTCCAGGTCATCAAAGGCAAAGTACAAGTGGGCAGCGCAGATTTGGATTCAGGTGACGCAGCTGGTATCGAGGACGTCGAATCAGTAAATTTAAAATGGACTTCGGGGGCTGAGTTTTTGTTCTTTGATCTTCCGTAGGACTTGCCAACCTATCATTTTTAAACACCTCGCGCATGTATAAAAGTTCGACAGAAAATCAAAGACCAGTAGCCCCTTGAGACAATAAGTCTCAGTGTTTTTTACAGCGGCTAAAATAAATTGGACAAATTTTGAGGACAGGTTCATGAATAGGAGCCTATGGAATACACAAAAATATTCTCCGTAAAAACTCTTGCGTCTATCATCTTAACCCTCGCAGCCCCAACTTTACTTTTGGGATGCAACTCAAGGGGTGAGCACATGCCCCTTGCTGATTTACATGCGCAATCCAATCCCGGCTATCTAAGCAAGGGCGGTGGCCCCTACTACACGACTGATATCACTCCAATTCTACAAAAAGACTGCGTTAGCTGTCACGGGCCAGGCTCTGGCATGGATTGGACTGATTACGAAACCTTCAAATCAAAAAAAGATCGCATTAAAATCCGAGTACTTGGCCCCGCCGCCAATATGCCGATAGGAGGAAAGCTCTCCGACGGTGATCGCGCTCTGCTGCAAGCCTGGATCGATACCGGTATGGAGTACGGCCCATCAACAACACCTACGGAGCCCCCGGCTCCCCCTGCGCCGACGAAGCCCTCCGACCTCATCCCAGCTCAGGTCCAATCCTGCGTTGGTTGCCACGGCGACAAAGGCCAATCTTTGCTACCGATGTTTCCGAAGTTATCGCTGCAAACTCCGGAGTATCTTACAACTCAATTACAAGCCTTTCGCTCAAAAACACGGGCGAGCGCCGATGCACAAAGCTTTATGTGGAGTGTTTCTGAGACTTTGACGGACGAGGATATCTCTGTCATCGCCGCCTACTTCGCTGGCCAGGATGCAGGACCAAAAAACACCCCTGGCCTCAAAGAAAAAATCTTAGCAGGACAGGAACTTTACAATAACGGTCTGCCCGACAAAGGAGTCGCTTCATGTGCTGCCTGCCATGGAGCCGAAGGCCAGGGACTGGCAAGTATGCCGAGAATCGCAGGTCAACACAAAGATTACTTGGTTAAACAACTCGGATACTTTAAAACAGAAGCACGTGTTGACAGCGGCAGCGTGATGTCAGGCTTTGCAAAACTTATGAGCGAAGAAGACATCGACAGTGTCTCTGAATATTTAAATTCACTCTAAGTTTTAAGTAAGGATTTGATATAATGAAAAGTATTTTTTTGCTTTCTCTCTTTCTCGTGCTGTCAGCGACATTTTCGTTAAACGCTTGGGCACGGCCCGAGTATGCGGCCCAAACCCATATCGTCAACTGCGCAACTTGCCACTCAAGCCCCTATGGCGGTGGCCCGCGCAATTTAAGTGGAAAACTATTTGGCACCCGCTTCGGCAAACTCCCTTGGTATGCCCAGCAGTCTTACGCCTCTCTAGATGTGCGCGGTCAGGTTTACTCTGTCCAAAGAACGCCCCCTGACACTAGTCAGTCCAAAGGGCAAATGCTCATGAATGTGATTCCAACAGTCGCCCTCCCTCTGAGCGGCGAAGCTGAAGCTGATCCGATGAGCCAAATAATTTTGTCTTACAGTTTTGCTCCTGTTGGAAACTCGATGCGCGAGGCTTTTCTTCTGCAGCGTTTTTCCCCGCTGAATGAAAAATCTTGGTTCAGCTCCGTCTTGGTCGGAAATTTTGCCGCTCCCTTTGGCCTTTTGACAGATGAACATCGAACTTACACAAAACAAATGGTCGCTATGACCAATCGAAACTTCGAATCAGGAGCCGTCTTGAGCGGCGACCCCTCTCAACGTGTTCATTATGACTTTGCAATTTCATCTGGATTTTCAAACGGCGGAACTGGCGTTAACTCTCAACCAAACTCCTGGGCCACCTTCGCCCACATTCGCCACCAAGTTGGATCCATCCCCCTGCAGATAGGACTTAGTGAAGCCATCACCGGAACTACCTCTGCGAAAGAAAATATAACGGCGACCTCGCTTTACGGTGTGTTTGCATTAGATCAATATACGGCTCCTGTCTTTCAAGGAAATATTCAAATCGAAGCCGTCACCGCGCACGGCTGGAACAACTCTGCCTATGGCACTACCGCAGGCGATGGCATCGGCTACTTTATCCCAAGCACGGCCTCCGCCTGGCAAACGGCCCTTACTGATTCAAGCTCAATGGGGCTGTCAACTCTGGTCAATTGGGATCTTAATCGAAAATGGACCCTGCAGTACAAGCATGAGCAGTTTGTTCCCGATACCAATTTTAGTGGTGATTACTTCTATCGCAATGGCGGGGGCTTTAAGTACTTTTTTGGTGCCTCCGGCAGCGTAACCGTCCGCTACGATCGCGGCGAAGTCACCCGCCCCGGCCTCACTAAAGCCGACCTCGCCGGCAGCAAGGCCGTCGGTGATACCTATTTTGCACTCTTACATCTTTGGCTATAAAGGAAGCATATGAAAACACTCACCATCCTCACTCTCATCGGACTTTATTCTTCACTCGGCACTGCTCAAGCTGCGGAGCCAAAAGTTGCTACCATGTGCGTTGGCTGCCACGGCGAAAAAGGCAAAAGCCTGAACGATCTATGGCCAAACCTTGCTGGCCAGAAAAAAGCCTATTTAGCCAAGCAACTTAACGCTTTCAAAAGTGGAGCTAGACAAGACCCCTTGATGAGCCCCCTATCCACAGGCCTCAGCGACAGTGACATTCAGGCTTTGGCGGAATATTATAGCTCCCTCAAGTAAATTTTTCATCTTGTCTCAAACATAACAGGACAAGAACCCGGAATCTCTGTAGAAGAGGCTCAAAGAAATTTTCTTGAACCCCCTACTGGAGGACTCTATGAAGTTTATCGCCATTATTGCATTGTTTGTTATTTCTACCTCAGCCCACGCTAAAATTCGCGGTTCCTACCTAGAACCACACCAACAAGAGATTGTTGCGCAAGCTATTCAAGAGCGCTGCGGTTTTGCCGGAACCATGACTCAAGTTTCCCATGAAGACTCCGTTGAGTATATCGATCAGGGCATTAGCGATATCTATATGACTTCTGTTATTAAAGTTAAGGTGGCGATCGACCAATACAACACAGAAACTTATAAGGTTTCTGTTAAGTCGGCACTTATCAGCGCCTACGACCACAAGAACAAAGAGTGGGGAATTTTTTCCATTAAGTCGGTGAACTGCACTCAGAAGTAGTTTCTTGTTTTTAGTTCTTAAGATTAAGACCTCGGCGATCCCGCGGTCTTTTTTTTTGAGTGAGAGTCGTGCAATCCACCGGTGTTCCAAATTGAGACGTCGCCCAAAGTACTGGCACAGCTGTTGAATTCTAAAGATTGTAGCAAAAAACAATGCGCATTTTTCGAATGAACTCCAAAGGAGTGATTGTGATCAAAAAGCCTGTCCAAATCCTAGTCGCGTGGGGAACCATTTTAGGCACCAGCCTGACTTATGCAAGTAGAGATCTTCCATTGACTAAGGCGACCCTGCAGGAAAAGACCACAAATTTCGTTTCTGAAAAACTACAATTGACCTCAATACAAGACTTCCCTATTTCGGCAAATGGCCACGCAAGAAACTTTTTTTTGATGTCCAATAAATGGAGCCCCCAATATGCCATCGAACTTCAAAGCGCCCTGGCCCCCGAACTAGGACCTCTTGACGAGTCCAAGGGCTCTGTCTTTGTCGATGCAAGAATCCAGTGCGATTCTGAAATCACAGTTTTTATCGACGGCCTTATCAATACCAGAAAAAAAGGAACAGACATCTCATTCCGACTTTATAATTCAAAATCCCAAGGCGCGGCCCAGTACTTGGTGACCACGCCTCAAATCCGGAGCTGCATCCTCTCGTTCAAAAATCCAAAAATGCCCCAACTGACCGGAGCCATTCGCCTACTCAATATCGACAGAGCCTTTCCATTTCTTAATGACCTCAACTCTTACCGTGAAGAGTGTTATTTGCCGAAGATTGGACTGGACAAAGAAATTCAAAAAATGTTTCTCACTGCAAAATACAAAAACCACAGTTGTCCTGCCCCTGTTGACTCTGTCGAACCTCTCGAGACCCCCGAAGATGGTTTCAATGCCAAAGCTGAGGCCCTGCTAGGTCAAAAGGTCCCTGCGGATTTTTTAAAGAATCAAAACCCCTTTGCCCCCCTGGATTTTAGACAGGCCCCAAAGCTCGATGCCATCTATGTAGCCTCACTCGTGTATCGCAATGACTTCTACGGCAACGTGATTGCCCGACTTTTAAAGTACCATGCCGATCGAGGCACCTTGGTGCAGATCGAAGTTTCTGATATTTTGCAGTCCAAAAAAGACCAGGCTCTTTTGTACAAACTCGCGCGCGAAAATGGCAATATTCGCCTCAAAGAATACCGCTATAATTCTCCCCGAGGCGTGATCGATGAACTCAATGAATTTCACCGCGATTACCATATTAAAATCCTCGCGACTCTGTCTCGACAAAATCCCGCGAATAATATTGTCGTCAGCGGAGGTCGCAACATTCACGATGGATTTTTATTTAAAACGAAGCCCGATTATTCGCGTTGGCCCGAGATCACTCAATACGGCAAAGACGAATCTTTTGTGCACTGGAGCGATTTTGAAATGCGAATTCAGTCTACGGAATTCACTCGCCGCATATTTTCTCATCTGCAAACTGTCTGGAATCAAGACGCTCGCACGCAGGCCTTCGACAGCCTCAATAAAGATTTCGAAATTGCAGATTCCACCGATAGAAATTATTTTGAAGGCTCCCAGCCTCTTGTTCGCCACTTGATTTCTATTCCCTTTCGCGACGAAAACGCC
>JAMIQD010000171.1:0-2583 GCA_035914755.1 Pseudobdellovibrionaceae bacterium
GTTGATAACTTGTGTGTAAGTAATTTCCCCGTGACAAAAAACGAGGGCTTATAATTCAGAAGAATTTGAAGATGACTCTTGATAAAGCTTTATAAAGATATAAGAACCACGAATTTCATAAGAGCAGAGTGTTAAATTGCGATTCGTATTTATCATTTGCGTTTCTATATGCAAATCAGTGCGCCCCTCTTCCTCATTGACCTGTTCAACCGGGATTTTTTGATTGGCTTTGCTTGGTTTTTTTGGTTCACCTTTGGCAACTTTGTCAACTTTCGGCTTATTCTCACGCTGGGAGGTCACCGACGAAGCATTGATAAGCATTCTTCTATTATTCTTGACCACAACGACACTGAAAGGGTCCAAACCGTCAACCCAAAAAAGCGCTAGCATCTTTCCTGGAAAAGCGAATGTTCTCCCCCAATACACCCTAGGATTGTTTTTCCTGACACTCTCTCCAACAACTTTGGCCAACGTAGTTTTCCATCCCTCATATATCTTACTAAACTCTCGATCCGAACGCATCTCGTTATCAGGACTGCAAGTAATATCCTGTTCCGCTGCATGAGCAACCGAAACAATCTGGCTCGTTACAATGATACTCAATGCAATCTTCACGAATAAAAAGTGGCCACGCGACATCACGAAAAGATTAATAACTACATTAGAAACTTGTCTTGCGAGCGACATATACCATACCGTTTTGCTGGGTTACTAGAGCACGCCTTTGGTCGATGGGATGGTTCCTTTAGCCAAAGGATCTCGGCGATTGGCCATTTTGATAGTTCGAGCAACTGCCTTAAACACGGCCTCGATCTTATGATGCTCGTTGCCACCCTTTGCAGATATGAAATGATTACATTTCGCCGTATCGCAAAAGGACTTAAAGAAATGGAAAAACATCTCCGTAGGGACATCGCCAATTCGCTCTCGAACAAAGTCGACCTCCCAAACCAGCCATGACCGGCCCCCAAAATCAAGCGCAACATGGGCCACAGAATCATCCATGGGCAACGAAAACCCATATCTCTCAATTCCGACCTAACCGCCAAGGGCTGTTTTAAAAACCTCCCCTAATGCCAATTCAGTATCTTCGATGGTATGATGTTCGTCCACCTGCAAATCGCCAGATACGAGGATCTCCAAGTCGCATCCCGAGTGTCTAGCAATTTGCTCTAGCATATGATCGAAAAAAGCTAGGCCTGTCTTAATTTTAGCCCTGCCACTGCCATCGAGCACCAAGCTCACATCAATATCTGTCTCACTTGTTTTACGTCGATACTCTGCCTTACGTGGAGCGCATACCAAGAAATCTGAGATTTCATCCCAGCTTGATGCAATCAAGGACACAGCAAAATCGAGCTTTCTCTCCTGCACCATCGTCCAATTCCATCTCGCCCCCAAGAGAATAGCCTTTGCACCAAGATTTGCTGCGAGCTCCACGTCTGTCAGCCGATCTCCGATCACTAGAGATTCACCTAAATCATAATCTTCAACCTGATAAGACTGAAGCATGCCGGTGCCCGGCTTTCTCGTGGGTAGATTATCTTGCGGGAAAGATCGATCGATCAAAACGTCGCTAAAACAGATTCCCTCTCTAGCGAAAGCTTCTATCATTTTATTTTGAGCAGGCCAGAAATTAGCCTCTGGAAAACTAGCAGTTCCAAGACCATCTTGATTGCTCACAATCACCAACTCGTAGTCTGTGTATCGAGCGATATCACCTAAAGCTCGAAAGACTCCTGGTAGAAATTCAAGCTTTTCTAAGGAATCAACCTGCTCATCGGCAGGCTCCGCAATTAGAGTATTGTCGCGATCTATAAATAGCACTCGCTTCTTTTTTTTTAGCTCTCTTGCCTCCCCTTCGCTCAACTCACACCTCTCAATACTTCTACTAATTTTTGATTCTCCATGCTCGTTCCAACTGTAATTCGCAAACAGTTGCCACAAAGCGGCTCACGCGAACGATCGCGAACAACAACACCAGCATCTGAAAGGACCGCAAAAACTCTCGCTGAATCATCAAACTTTACAAGCAAAAAATTTGCATCTGAGGGGTAGATTTTTTCCACAAAATTTAGTTCTTTTAATCTACCGGCAAGTTCAGCTCGTTGCTCCCTGATTTCGCAAACAACTGCCTGCATTTTTGCTTCATTGCTCAAGGCCGAAAGCACCAGACGCTGCGAAACCAAATTGACATTATATGGTGGCTTGATGCGATCCAGAGCCTCAATAATCTCCTCATGCGCATAAGCCAAACCAACCCTTAAACCGGCCAGACCCCAAGCCTTCGAGAAGGTTTGTAAAACTACGAGCCTGGGATATGCAGCAAGAAGACCCACCGCCGAGGGCTGACTGGAAAAGTCAATGTAAGCCTCATCAACCACGACGATACCCGGAAAAACATCCAAAACCTCTTTTACTATTTCCAAATGGCAAGCGTTTGAGGTCGGATTATTGGGGGAGCACAAGAATAATACCTTGGCTGATTGTTGCCGAAGCGACTCTTTTATCGCACAGATATCTGGTTCAAACCGAGTGTTCAGCATAATCCGAACTATCTCGATATTATTGATTTGAGCACTC
>JAMIQD010000172.1:0-2909 GCA_035914755.1 Pseudobdellovibrionaceae bacterium
TGCTGCTCGCGAGGTTTTTGTTTCTTCATTGGCAATTACATTTAATATTACGGACACCGATGAGGATTCGGTGCAAAAAAGCCTATTAGACCAGATGGCGACAGCGGTAAATCGACACGGCGAAAAGGTCTTTACCCTGGGCAGTGTTGCTGGGCTTCTGGTATTTTTTATGATTGCTCTGCAATGTATGTCGACAGTGGCGGTGGCCGCCCGAGAAATGGGGTCCATCCGCTTTGCCTTGGCACAATGGGTGGTCTTTAATCTTGTGGCCTATGTCTTGGCTGTTACTATCGCACAATCCTTCAAGGCCTTTGGTGTTTCGTGAGCGATTCTAGCGTCCGCGCTTAAAATAAAAATAGCGACGGTACCACCAAGAGGTTTTTTTTCTAAGCTGAGTGGGGCCATCTTCCGGAAAAATATTAATCCTAAAGATCGCAAAGGGATTTTCTTCGAGATGAAGCCCTCCAGTATCCGTATTTACGGCGAACTCATAGCCTGCCTGTTCGGCAAGTTCTGCGGCTCGCTTCGAGGTGATTCCGTAGGTATAGGCAAAACTCGAGACTGTGGTTGTTAGGTCTTTCTCGATCATAGTTTTAGACTCTTTGAGTTCCAGGAAGGCCTCGGCGTCTGTCATCTCGGTAATTTTTTGATGTCTGACGCCATGGGAGCCGACCTCGAAGGTGCCATCAGTCATGAGCTCTTTTTTTTGTGCGAGAGTCATGAGGGCGTGGCTCGGTTCTTTGCCGTCGTCATCCCAGAAGTTGTGTGTGATGCTGTGGTCTGCGAGCAGATAAATCACGGCCTTCATTTGATACTGCCTTAACAGGGGAGCGGCTTGGGTGAGGTTGTCAACATAGCCATCGTCAAAGGTGAGGATCAGAGGCTTTTTCGGAAAGAGAGAAAAGTCTTTTTTTCCCGAGCGAAATTCTTCGAGGTCTTTAAAGTGCAGAGTTGTAAACCCCTGGGATTTAAAAAACTTTAAGTGTTTTTCGAAATTCTCATTGGTTACAAAAATGCGGTGCCGGCTATTTAGCTCTGTTTCTGGTATTTTATGATACATTAATATGGGGATGTTTTTGCGGTGATTTTTTTTAAAGTAAGCCGACTTGTAGGTGTTGTAAATTCTACGGCAGATAAGGTCTTGATCAAAGTTTTGCAGGACGATCTCGCGGAGTTCTTTGCGTTCACTCTTTGAAAGAACGGAGTCTCTTTCTTGAAGAAATTTACGAAGATCTTCACTGATTTTTGCAAAATCGATAGCTGTTGTCGGCTCGCCATCGGGACCGATATCACCAAAGTTGCTACTGAGAGCCGCGGGGAGGGTTTTTCGATTGATCAAGCCTTCGCTTTTGTATTCGCCGATGGCATAGGTGGGGATCCCTCGCAGCAGGGCACTAATGGCCACTCGCCCGGCGGCAAAAACTAGGTGGTAATTGCTAAGTTCTTGATCGATGTTCTCTAGATGGCTTTGAATGCGCAGGCGCGGAAATTCTGTTTGAGCACCGAGGAGAGAGGCTTCGCCGCCTATAAAGTCGATTTGCAGGTTCGGAAATTCTGACAACAGCTTCGGCGCCACCTCTGAAAATAAGCGTTTTACTCTTTCGCCTTTGGGGCCGGTGAATCTCCCGATCCAGGCGATTTTTAATTGAGTCGGAGTCTGTTCGCAGAAGGGGAGATTTCTGCCATCGACAGGGTTCCGAACGAGCCTGAGAATTCTCGGATTCATTTTGAGTTTCTCAGTCACGGCAGAGATCACATTTTCACAAATACAAAGAACGGGTTCACCGTAAATATTTAATAATTTTTTTGACAATGAAATCGGCTGACGTCCATGCAAAGTTGAAGTGATTGCAACGTTAGTTCCAAGAGTGGCCCAATAGGCGAGGCGTGCTGCCGCCCTGGAGTGGCAGTGAATGACCTGAATGGATTTGTCTTTGAGAATTTGACGGAGTCTGAACGTGCTCCGGAATCGGGTTAAGAGTGAATTCGAGTGCACAGCTAGCGAAATAAACGGCTGCTTTGTTTTGCTATGAAGTTTATCTGAAACAAAACAAACCTCATGGCCCTGCTCTGTGAGCCAGTCGGCCACGGTGATGGCGTAGGCCTCAGCTCCGGTCGGTTGAATTTGCGAAAGCAATTGTAGGATGCGCATCTAGTTTGGACATTATATTAACGCGCAAGGTCAGTCAAAGACTGTGGGTTAATATTTCGACTCGCTTCGAGTATTCTGTCAGCGTTCGAAGTATAAAAAGGGGTGTGGGCTATGTTACGTCGTTTGTTTTTGTTGATGGTATTAATTCCGCTAACGGTTTTTGCTGAAGTGGGGAGCGAAGCAGAGGCCGAGGAGCCTGCTGAAAGTGTCAGCCCAAGTCCAAGCCTAAGTCCAAGCCCAAGTCCAGAAGCGAAAGCCACGCCGAACGAATTCGAAGAATCCCTGTCTGGCACGGTCAAATTGATTCGTAAAATTGGTATGACCGAGGTTTTCTTTACGGACCTCAAAGAGAGTTATTTTATTCCTAGTGGCTCAAAAAATTATTCGATCTTTAAGGCCTTTTCAGAAAGCCAAAAAAAAGGCACCAAAGTGTCATTTAAAGTGAATAAAAAGAGCCGCCAAGTGGTGGACATTGAGGCTCCTCGGGCAGCGACTCCTGGTGATGATAAGAAGAGTGGCACGAAATAGGTTATTGGGCTGAGTCGGCGGCGGGGCTAATACGGCGCCCCTGCAGGAAGCGTGAGGGTTCGTTCGCCGTTCAAGTTGTGAAAACCAATCATCCACTGGTTGGACCCGGGCGGCTTGAAGAGCACCGCGTAGCCGAAGTCGCGATCTGAAGTTGCGGTGGTCGAGAATTTTCTAATCACCACTCCATCAAATTTTGTTTTGAGGATTTTTTCTGGAGTTTTAAAGGCTT
>JAMIQD010000173.1:0-5555 GCA_035914755.1 Pseudobdellovibrionaceae bacterium
CCTACGCTCGCGGAAAGTCTCGCAGCATTCCAATTTTAAATCTCGTGAACCGCATAAATGATCTCTATACAGAGGGAGTTCGTGAAGTGGTCTTAACGGGAGTTCACATTGGTGATTACGAAGACACTGTCCAGGGCGAGCCCAAGGTTTTGGAAGATCTGATTGAGACTCTGCTTGCCAAAACACGAATGCCGCGATTTCGGCTGTCGTCACTTGAGCCCGTTGAGCTGAGTGATCGTCTTTTAGATCTCTATCAAGACGAAAAAATGTGTCCACACTTTCATATGTCGATTCAAAGTGCAAACACGGATGTCCTTGAACAAATGAAGCGCAAGTACACTCAGCAAGACGTGATTTCTTCACTCGATAAAATTAACAAGCGACTCAAGAATCCCTTTGTTGGTATGGACGTGATCGTTGGATTTCCAACCGAAACCCGAGAGCAATTCGAGGACACTTTTTTGACTTTGGCCGATCTGCCCTGGACCAAGATACATGTATTTCCATACAGCGAAAGGCCGGGGACCCGAGCGGCAGCACTTGTGGAGTCAGTTTCACTCAAAGAACGTCAACAGAGGGCTTTGAGATTGAGAGAGTTAAGCTTGCAGCGTTTTGAAACTTTAGGGCGAGCGCAAATCAAGACTGATAAAAAAGTTTTAGTACTTAAAAATGCAGCAAAGGGCGGACAGGCTCTGAGCCGTGATTACTGGCCAGTGCAAATCGTGGGGGCTGACGAGTTTGTTGGCAGCTGGGTGGGGCAAGAGATTGATGTCCGCATTACCAATTATGACCATTCTAATAAAAATCATATGGAAGGTCATCTTATTGGGGAAGTTCTAACATGAGGGAGTTAGAACAAAAGCTGCAGTTGAGATTTAATAGCAGTGAGCTGCTCGCAAGAGCCCTCACTCATAAAAGTTACGCTCATGAACTTGGCGATAAAAGTGGACACAATGAAAAACTAGAATTTCTCGGAGATGCTGTTTTGGATTTGGTTTTAGGTGAATATCTTATGGAGCTCTTTGCGATGGATGGCGAAGGTGGTCTTTCGAAAAAGAGAGCTAGCCTCGTTAATGAAGAGGTTTTGTCTACCTTAGCCATGGATTTGGGACTCTCCCAGTTTTTACAACTCGGAAAGGGAGAGACTTCTACAGGAGGGGCCAATAAGCCTCGTCTGTTGGCTTCTGCTTACGAAGCCTTAGTCGGAGCAATATTTTTAGACAGTGGTTTTGAGAGGGTTCGCGAGTTTGTCCGCAGAGATTTTGGTAAACTGATCGAAAAGCTGGATCCAGTGCAGGATTTTGAGAGGGATTATAAAACCAGACTTCAAGAGCTGATGCAAAAAGAACATAAAGAGGCGCCAATTTACGAAATTATCACAGAAGAGGGGCCTCCTCACGATAGAACCTTTACGGTCTGCGTGCGCGTGAAAGAAGTGAATGTGACAACTGGAACTGGACGAAGCAAGAAAAATGCCGAACAAGCAGCAGCAAAAATGGCTTTAGAAATATTATCGAAAGAGAGGCCCTCATGAGTTACAGAGCTGGTTTTTTAGGATTAATTGGTCAGCCGAATGCCGGGAAAAGCACTCTTTTGAACTATCTTGTGCGTGAAAAGGTCTCTATTGTAACCGCAAAGCCTCAGACAACGCGGCGACGCGTTTTGGGTATATGGAGCACTGAGGCTGGGCAAATCGTATTTGTCGACGCCCCGGGCTTAGTTAAAGCCGACAAGGGCCTTAATGGATTTTTATCTCAAGAAGCTCAGGATGTAATTCAGCAGTCAGATGCGCTTTTGGCCATTGTCAGTGTTGATGAAAAGAATGCTGACGACGCAGAAAAGGTTATCAAGTTGGTTTCTGCAAGTGGAAAGCCTTGGATCGGAATCGTCACAAAATCTGACATCGAAGAAAAGCAACACCGGATTATGATTCTAAAAAGGATGATCGAAGATAATGGCGGTCGTGCATTTCAGGTTTCGGCAAAGGAAATGAGCGGTTCTGACGAAGATCGTGAAGCTATGTTGATAGAGTTTTTAGAGATGATGCCAGAAAGCCCGGCGCCTTTATATGACGTCGAGCTGTTCACTCCGCATAGAACGAAGGATTTGGTTTCTGAAATTATTCGTGAAAAGTGTTTTGAGTTCGTACATCAGGAGATTCCATTTAATATTGCAATCCGCATTATTAAGTACGAAGAAAATGCCATCCCTTGCCCGAAGATCTATGCCGAAATCCTTGTCGCCAAAGAGAATCATAAGCCGATCGTGATCGGAAAGGGCGCCGCGAATTTAAAGCAAATCGGCAGCGCAGCCCGTAAAGAAATTGAAGAGCTTATTGGGCAAAAAGTATTTCTGGATCTGAATGTCAATTTTAAAGCGGATTGGTTTAATAACAAAAGAATTATGCAGGAGTTGGGTTATGTCCGAGATAACGAAGAGGGATGACGCAGATATCTCAATATTGACTCCTCCCAAGGTGGCCATCATCGGTCGCCCTAATGTTGGCAAATCAACCCTGTTTAATATCATTACCGAAACACGTAAAGCAGTGGTAAAAAATCAGGCCGGCGTGACTAGGGATATCATCATTGAACCTGTTGATATTTGGGGAAAACAATTTGATCTCATTGATACTGGTGGAATCACCGAGGCTGGCGATTTATTTTCGAGATTAATTCGCGAGCAGGTTTCTGAGTTCTTATACAGCGTTGACTATATTATCGCCGTGATGGATGGACGAGCCGGGCTTGTGCCTGAAGATCGAGATATTATTAAATTTGCGAAGCAGGCGGGGAAGCCCTTTTTATTAGTTATCAATAAGGTCGATAAAGTCACAGATGAAGACGAAGCCAAAACTGACTTTTATGAGTTTGGTGTAGATATTGTGGTGGCTTCTTTTGAGCAGCGCAAAGGTCTTGCTGAAATTCTTGAGTGGATTACTAAACAAATCCCTGAAGCAAATGAGCAACCAGTCGAAGGCGTGCGAATTGCGATTGTCGGCAAGCCGAATGTGGGTAAGAGCTCTCTGAGTAACGCAATTTTGGGTTCTGAGCGCATGTTGGTTTCGGATATCGCAGGCACCACCATTGACTCTGTTGAGACTCCTTTTTATGCAAATAATAAAAAGTATATTTTGGTGGATACAGCGGGACTTCGGCGATCTTCACGCCGAGACGAAGATTTAGAAATTATTTCGGCGTTTAAGTCTCAGGAAGCAATTCGCAGGGCAGATATTGTCCTTCTTGTTGTGGATGGCACGTTGGGCCCCACTGAGCAAGATGCTAAGATTATGCAAGCGATTTTAGAAGATCATCGCGGAGTCATTCTCGTTGCTAATAAGTCGGATCTTGGGCAGAAAGAAGTTCCAGAATATCGTAAGACCTTCCGTTCACAGATTGAGAGAAACTTTCATTTCTTTCCTGACGTTCCCGTGGTTTTTACGAGCGCTAAAATGCATCATGGCTTGAATGATCTCTATGACATGGTTGAGCATGTTGCAGAAAGGTTGAGTTTTAAGATTCCAACCTCTGAGCTCAATGACTTTTTCTTTGAAACTATTCGTAAGGCGCCAGCTCCGGTTTATGGCAATAACAATGTTAAGTTTTATTATTTGACCCAAACTTACCAGCGCCCCCCAGCTTTTATCGCTTTTGCCAATCATCCAGATGGTGTGACTCCTGCCTACCGTCGGTTTTTAATTAAAAACATTAAAGAACGATGGAATCTGCAGGGAATTCCAATTCGAATTTTTTGCATGAAAAGTCGAAAGGGATCTTAATGCTTTCAAAGCGCGGCGCCTGGCGAACCCGTTTTGGATTTTATCTTTTGGCCGTAGGGTCTGCCTGCGGTCTTGGCAATCTTTGGCGTTTTCCCTATGTGGTGGGTGAAAACGGGGGCGGAGCCTTTGTTTTGCTCTATGTCTTTGTCGCACTGACGGTGGGGCTTCCATTTTTAATTGCAGAGTTGAGCCTCGGAAAGGCGACGCAACAGAGCGTTCTTATGGCGACGCAAAAGTTAGGAAAAAATACCGGACACCGAGCGTTCGCCTGGGCGGGGCGTTTTTCTGTTCTGCTAAGTTTGGTGGTATTTTCTTATTATGCCGTCATTAGTGGTTGGGTGCTGCATTTTTTGATTCGCTTTTTAGTCGAAGTTCTTAGTTTTGGCGCGAGCGGCGCTTCGGTGGGTTCTTTAGACTTGCTCATGCGAAACGGTCTTCTGCAGTGGGCCCTAGCCAGCGTTCACGTTTTATTGACAATCACTGTCGTGGCAAAGGGAGTTCAAGAAGGGCTTGAAAAGTGGATCAGTTATATGATGCCGCTTTTTTTGAGTTTAGTTTTGATCCTCGTGATTCGTTCAACATCATTGCCTTCGGCTCCAGAGGTTTTAAGGTTTTTGTTTTATCCAGATTTTTCGAAGTTAACATTTTCATCTCTTATTCACGCTATTGGGCATATCTTTTTCACGCTCTCGGTTGGTTTTGGTACAATGGTGACTTTTGGAAGTTACATGAAGGACGAAGATCATATCCCGACGGCTGGGTTTCGCGTGACCCTGGTGGACACCGGGATTTCTTTGGTCGCTGTGATGCTTGTTTTTCCGATTGCATTTCAGGCCTCCAATGTACCACTCACGGATCCGGCCTTGTTGTTTGAAACACTTCCTCGATTTTTTACAGATTTTCGGGGTGGAAATTTATTTGGTTTTATGTTTTTTGCCTGTCTCTATATGGCGGCCTTAAACGCAAGTATTGGATTGATGGAAACGATTGTTTCAAATCTTGTGGATGCAAAAAAAAGAAAAATGGGGAGATATCGAGCTTCCTGGCTAGCAGGGGCAGTTGCGTTAGCTCTTGCCATTTTGCCTGCTTTTTCAAGCTCACTTTTTAGTGGAGTGCATGTTCGAGGCAAGGGGCTTATGGAAGTAATGGACTCAGTCTTAATAAACTGGATTTTGCCGATAATCGCCTTGGGACTTTCGGTGAGCATTAACTGGGGAATGAGTGAGAAAGAAAAAGCGGCACAGTTTATAGCCCGTGATCGTTTTGTGAGCTACTCGATGTATCCTCACTGGCGCTGGGCCTTAAAGTGGTTTGCGCCAGGATTAATAATTCTCGGAATTTTACTGCAAATTGTGGGACAGTTTTAGAAGTTCATCCCTAGGGTGATGTTCAAGTCGTAGATGTCGCCCGAGATTGTATTTGTGAGCGGCACCGAACTCGTTCCATCATTTATAAAGCCTTTGTTTTCATCACTAAAACTCACATAGTGATAAACTCCCTGGACTCCGAGAAAGGCCTTTCTTCTCATAAGAGGGATTTCTAAACCAAGCCCGAGATCAACACCCATCGTCGAATCACGACTATACCCCTCAAGGCCAGACAGGGTGTAGGTGCGGTAAAACTGGGCGAGACCACCAAGAACATAAGGGTTCAGATCAGCAAGTCCGCGGGTTACATTTTGCGTATTCATGTAATACTTTAAATCAAAATTCAGGGTCGTGATCGAGACATTCCCAACATAATTTTGCGAAGCCGTTCCAATATTGACAGAGCTATC
>JAMIQD010000174.1:0-8817 GCA_035914755.1 Pseudobdellovibrionaceae bacterium
CTATCGAAATGCAAGTCGCTAATAATCAATCAGATATGGACAACGCCGAACAGCAGCTTGCCAGTATGACCGCCCAAGAGCAGCAAGCAAAAGCCGACGAAGCCACTGAAATGACTAATGCGACTAACGCGGTTGCAGAAAAAATTACCCGCGGCCAAGCAAAGCTACAAAGTCTAGCCCAGACCACTCAACAAAAGGCCAAAGCGCTCGAAGAAAAACAAACATACTACCAGAAAAAGTCTAACCAAGTCTCGAACGCACTAAACACGTTGGGACCTGCGCCCGAAGACGAAACCAGCACAACGAAATTAAGCCAGGTACAGGCGGCTTATGACACATACACAGAAGCGGAAAGCGATCGAAAAGCGATCTGCGCAACTTCAGAAAATGAATCAAATACGACAACTCCAAACAAAGGTCGGTCAAACTCTGGGAAGCGGTAGCCATCGCCCCCCAGGCCCTGCTAAACTAGTGGCGAACACCTAAGAACCAAGTTTCTGTAAGGAGTCCGCCACCGTGTTGAAAAAATTAATTATTGCTGGAGTTGCGCTAGTCGTTTTGGCGGTTGGCGGTGCTTATTTCGCGTTTTATTCAATTAAGTCGAGTCTGCCCCAATTGATCACTGTTAAAGATTACCAACCCCTTTTGGTTTCTGAGGTTTTTGATCGAGAAAATAAAAAAATTGGGGAGTTTTTTCGCGAGCGACGCACCCTTGTTCCCTACGAAAAAATTCCGAAAAATCTTGTCAATGCCTTTTTGGCAGCAGAAGACGGCGAGTTTTTTCAACACAAAGGCATCAACTATCAGGCTATTCTTCGCGCCACCCTTGCAAATATTCGAGCTGGACGATCTGTGCAAGGCGGATCAACAATCACACAACAGGTAGCAAAAACTTTGCTTCTTTCGCCAGAGAAAACTTTACTTCGAAAAGTGCGCGAAGCTATGCTCGCGCAGCAGATGGAAGAGAATTTGAAAAAAGAAGAAATTCTTTATCTGTACCTGAACCAAATATATTTTGGTCAAGGCGCCTACGGAGTTGAAGTCGCCGCCCAGACTTACTACCGCAAACCCGTTGAAAAATTAACTTTATCTGAGATGGCAATTTTAGCAGGACTCCCACAGGCCCCAAGTCGCTATTCTCCCGTCTCAAATCCGTTGCGGGCAAAAGAACGTCAGACCTATGTTCTGCATCGCATGGCCGAGGTGGGCTTCATTACGAAAGAAGAGGCTGATAAAGCTATCAAAGAACCTGTCAAAGTTTATGTTCGCGAAAATTACGAACAATATGCTCCCTTTTTTTTAGAGACCGTTCGTCAGCAGTTGGTCGCTCAACTTGGCGAGGAGCAGGTTTTAGACAAGGGTCTGCGCATTTTCACAAGCCTTGACATCGAAAAACAAAAAACAGCACAAGAGTCTGTCGTCACAGGACTCAAAGAACTAGATAAGCGCCAAGGGTATCGAGGCCCTATAAAGCAGCTGGCCACGAAGGAAGATCTCGAAAAGTTTTTACAAGAAAGCAAAAAGAAATTAATCTCCGAGTCCACTCCTGAGCGCATCATCATGCCGGATGGAAAATTTGCTGAAATAACTCCAACGCTAAAAACAACCGCGCCGACAAATCTCCCTAGCTATCTAAAGGTGGGGCTCACGGCCGAGGCTCTCGTCGAAAAAGTCGATGACCAGGTGGGGCTTGTTTATACCCGTGTGGGTGACGCCCATGGTTTGATCGATCTCGGAACTATGATGTGGGCCCGCAAACCGAATCCAGAAAAAAAATCTGAGCATGATCCGATAAAAATGCCTTCAGACGCATTAAAAGCCGGGGATGTCATTTTAGTTAAAGTGATCGACGATACATTCTCTTCGGAGCGCCTCAACAACCTCGTGAAAAACAAAAAAACTCCTGTGCCGACGAACCTCCCTGACTTTAAGAAGCACTTGAATCTCGAGCTCGATCAAGAGCCTCTGGTTGAGGGCTCCTTGTTGTCTTTTGACGAACAGACTCAAGACGTTCTCGCGATGGTGGGCGGCTATAGCTTTGCCCGCAATGAGTTCAACCGCGCTCTCCAAGCCGCCCGTCAAACTGGCTCTTCATTTAAGGCTCTCGTCTACGCTTCTGCTTTGGACAAGGGCTTTACTCCTGCGACACCAATTATGGATGCGCCCGTCGTTTTTGAAGATGAAAAAGCCAAAGATGTTGAAGAGGGACAAGAAGAAGCAAAAGTTTGGAAGCCCTCAAATCACGGTAAAAACTTCGGCGGAGAAATCACATTTAGAAATGCGCTCGTAAAATCTCTCAACATTCCGGCCGTCAAAGTTATCGAGGACGTCGGCGTCCCTTGGGCAACGGACTATGCTCGGCGCCTAGGGGTCTTTAGCCCTCTAAATCCCGATTTTACTTTGGTGCTTGGCTCAAGCAGTGTCACTCTTTATGAGATGACCAAAGTTTTCGGACAGTTCGGGCGCCTCGGCAAACGCCTCCGTCCAATTATCATCCGCAAAGTCGAGGACCACGGTGGTCAGAAAATTTTGGATTTAGTTAGTTTGGATGTGCGCTTTAACAAAGAAATTTCGGAGATAGATAAGTCTTATGACGACAGACGAGAGGCCTTTCTCGCAAAAAAGAAAAGTATGACTCCAGAGCAACTCGCAGAGGAACAGAAAAAACATCCTGATGCGAACTTCTTCTTTGACGACCCCGAACAGATCATAAAACCTCAAACCGCGTATATTATGACCACTCTTCTAAAAGGTGTTGTCGAAGATCCCAATGGGACTGGCGGCCGCGCAAGATCCATCGGACGTGAAGTCGCAGGAAAAACCGGAACTACCAACGGGTATTATGACGCGTGGTTTATTGGATACACGCCTCAAATAGTCACTGGGGTGTGGGTTGGTTTTGACAAAGAACGAAGCATTGGAAAAGGTGAAGTCGGTGGACGCGCCGCGCTTCCAATTTGGGCCGAGTATATGAAAGCCGCGCACGAAGGGCTTCCGGAGATGACATTCGCCACCCCAGAAGGTATTGTCTTCGCTAGTATCGATAGCGATACTGGAAAACTTGCCTCTGCAAATACAAAGAATACAATCAGGCAGGCTTTCCTAGAGGGTACAGAACCAACAGAGGCTTCTGGCAAATCAGAAGAAGCCACTGACTTTTTGAAACAGGACTTATCGGAATGAAAGAAATTCACCTTTGGGGGGTGAAGCAAAATAATCTCAAAAACATCGAGGTCAAAATCCCAGTGGGACAACTGACCGTCGTCTGCGGTCCCTCCGGTTCTGGTAAAAGTTCGCTGGCATTTGAAACTCTTTTTGCCGAAGGCCAACGACGCTTTATTGAAAGCATGTCCAACTATGCACGGCAGTTTTTAAATAAAGCCCCCAAGCCAGACATTGAGGGAATTAACAATATCCCTCCAGCAATTTCTATAGAACAAAAGAACACCGTAAGAAACAGTCGTTCCACCGTTGGCACCACTACTGAAGTTACTGACTACCTTCGGCTTTTCTTCGAAAAAATTGGCCAGCCCTTTTGTCTCGAACATCATATCCCATGCGAAAAAGAAAGCGTCACTGAAGCTACAGATAAAGTGATTCAATTTTTTAGTGGAAAACGCGGCTATATCCTTGTTGAAATCACCGCTTCCGGGCGGGTCGCCGAAGGAAAGAAACTCCACTCCCTTCTCTTGCAAGATGGCTATCTAAGAATTTATCTTCCCAAATCCGAAGCTCCAAAAAAGAAGAGCTCCAAAACGAAAGAAAAAGAGCTTGGAACCATCTTAGAAATAAGCGAACCTGCCGCAATTAAAAAAGGGCTGCCAAAAGAAAAGTTCTTTCTTGTAATTGATCGTCTTTCTTTTAATAACGATGAAAAGGGCCGTATCGCAGACTCACTAAACCAAGCATACGACGCTAGCATCAAATACAACACAAACGTGATCTCGCGACGGGCGACGGTTTTAACAACCGACGGTGAAAAGTTACAGATGAGCGAAGAAGCCTCTTGTCCTGTGTGCAGCTACACTCCGCCGCCGCCCACCTCAGCTCTGTTTAGTTTTAATAGTCCAATTGGAGCGTGCCCTACTTGCAAAGGTTTCGGAAATATTCTAGCCGTCGATGAAAAAAAGGTCATACCGAATCCGAACCTGAGCATCGCTGCAGGTGCCTTGAGCCCGTTCACCATGCCGAGTGCGGCCCATGAGCGGCGCCAGTTAAATTCATTTGCAAAAAAAATGAAGATAGATGTCCATGCTCCCTGGAAGGATCTGCCGATAGAGCACCAGAAAATGGTTTGGGAGGGCAACAAAGACTTCTTTGGCGTTAAAGGCCTATTTGAATACCTTGATCAAATTAAATATAAAATGCATGTCCGAGTTTTTATTGCACGCTTTCGCAGTCCCTTTTTGTGTCCAGACTGCAAGGGCGCCCGTCTACGCAAAGAAGCTCTTCATGTCTTTGTAGACGGCTTAAACATCGAGGACATGTCGTCAAAAACTATCGAAGACTTATGCGCCCACTTTAAAAAAATCAATCTAAGACCTCACCAAGAAGAAATCTCGGGTGAAGTTTTAAAGCAAATTCGCGCACGATTAGAGTTTTTGAACCGCGTGGGCGTCCACTATTTAAGCTTAAACCGCGAAACAAGAACTCTTTCGGGTGGTGAGTATCAAAGACTCATTTTAGCAAATCAACTTGGCATGGGTCTCTCGCAAACACTTTATGTCCTGGATGAGCCCACGGTGGGCCTGCACCCCCGAGATACCGACCGACTTATAGAGATTCTCAAAGATCTAAAGAACCTCGGCAACACCCTCGTCATCGTTGAACACGATCATGACGTTATCCGCAGCAGCGAGAACATCATTGAAATGGGCCCTGGCTCTGGTTACCTCGGAGGCGAAGTCGTCTACTCGGGCGCCACTGAAAAATTTTACGACCATCCGAAGTCCATTACTGCTGCTTATTTAAAGCCTCCGAAAAATGGCCGCCCCCTGCGAGAAGTCCGCCCCGTGGACACAAACAACTACCGGTACAAAATTGAGCTCGAGGGCGCCTCGGGCCACAACTTAAAAAACCTGGACGTGATGTTTCCACTCAATAGACTCGTTGCTGTTACTGGCGTCAGTGGCTCTGGAAAATCCACCTTAATTACCAAAACACTCTATCCCGCCCTCGCACGGGCTCTAGATATTGAGTACCTCCCCGCGCAGAGTTACAAAAAAATTATCGGCGTAGAAAATATTAAAAATGTTCTTTTGATCGACCAATCTGCTATTGGTAAATCCGCCAGAAGCTCCCCTATCACATATCTCAAGGCTTTTGATCTGATCCGCAATATTATGGCATCAACCCCAGAGTCCAAGGCCCGCGGCTACACACCTGGAACCTTCAGCCTCAACGTTGATGGCGGACGTTGCCCTTCCTGCAAAGGAACTGGATACGAAGAAATTGACATGCAATTTATGGACAATGTCATTATCCCCTGTGACGTCTGTGACGCGAAAAAATATCGGGCTGAGATTTTAGAGGTTCAGCATAAAGGTAAAAACGTTCATGAAATTCTTTCGATGACAGTTCAAGAGGCAATGAATTTTTTTGTAGCTCACCCAAATATTCGAAAGCCCTTAAGTGTTCTTAAGGAAGTCGGTCTTGACTATCTCCAGCTGGGACAGCCGGCAAACAGTCTCAGCGGCGGAGAATCGCAGCGTCTCAAGATTGCCAAAGAGCTCTCTAGCGTAAACCAAAAGGCCACCCTCTACATTTTGGATGAGCCCACCACGGGTCTGCATTTCCGCGAAGTTGAATTGCTGATGACGGTCCTTAATAAACTTATTGATGCTGGGGGCAGCGTTATTGTTGTCGAACACAACCAGGACGTTATTCGTGGCGCGGACTATATTATCGACCTGGGCCCCGAAGCCGGAAAGCGTGGCGGCACACTCGTTGCGCAAGGGACTCCGAGTGAAATTATCAAAGAGAAAAAAAGTCTCACTGGACAATACTTAAAACGCTACCTCGAAGAACATAAACCAGCTTCGTCCGCAAACCGGAAAACCAAATAATGAAATCTGAAATCTCGCGAATTCTGAACGAAGTTAAGCCCTACAAAAAAACCATCACCATTGTTGCCCTTGGTGCTATTGTCTATGCCGCATCCTACGGTACAATCGTGCAAATGCTACGAGGTCTCGTCGACAGCCTCTCGGCAAAAAATGCCGATGCGGCGGTAAAAACGGCGCTCACCATAACGGTTCTTGCCATCCTCGTTGCTGTCAGTCGCTATTATTTTATTTATCTTATGAACTATGTGGCCGAATGTGTGACACAAAATATCCGGCAAAAATTGCAGCAAAAGTTTATGCACCTCAGCCTAACCTTTCATAATAACTACGCCGCGGGGTCCGGCGGACTTATATCAAGAATATTAAATGATATTCGTGTCATTCAAGATGGCCTACGAATGGTGGCTGATATTTTTTGCCAACCGCTGCTCTTGATTTTTTTGATCACGAATCTTTTCGTCGTGAATTGGCGCCTCACTTTGGTGATATTTATTGCGCTTCCACTGGTTGGTGTTTTTCAAAAAAATATTTCGCGAAGTCTCCGCAAATACTTACCGCAAGGACAAGATTCCTTAGAGAAAATGACATCGACCATCAAAGAGTCTCTTGACGGAGTGCGAGTCATCCAGTCTTTCAACCTAGAAAACGTCATGGCCGAAAAGCTCATCAAAGAGTCAAACGACTACCTCTCCCTAAGAAAAAAAATTCACTCTCGGGTTGAGATTATGGGCCCAGTAACTGAGTTTATTGCAACCATGCTTATTTTAGGGATCCTGCTCTATGTTAGCAATGAAATCGCCAATGGCCGGGCCACTGCCGGAGACTTCGTAACGTTTATTACTTCTCTCATGGCAGCGAATATCCCAATAAAAAAGTTTCAAGAAAGCTATGTTCGCATTCAGGAGGTGATTGTCTCCTCTCAGCGAATTTATTCTATCATTGATGACCCACAAGTCGTTCAGGGAAGCTCAAAGAACCTCCCCTTCCCTACAAATTGGAAAAAAATTACCTACAAGGACGTTTGTTTTTCTTATGGAAAAGACCGCATCTTAAATGATGTCAATCTCGTCATCCACAGAGGCGAGAAGGTTGCCCTTGTCGGCGAAAGTGGCAGTGGGAAGTCAACCATCGTAAATCTTCTCGAGCGCTTTTTTGACCCAACCTCCGGTGAAATATTAATCGATGACATCAATATCGCGGACCTCAACTTGCAAGAGCTCAGAAAAAACATCGCCCTTGTAAATCAAGATGTTTTTTTGTTCAGCGACACTATTGAAAAAAACATTCAAGCGGGCGACTTCGCTCGTTCTGTCGATGATGTCAACTCGATGGCAAAGATGGCCAATGCCCATGACTTTATTATGAGAATGCCCCTTAAGTATCAAAGCCGTGTGGGGGACCGGGGTAATCTTTTGTCCGGCGGCGAAAAGCAGAGAATCAGCATTGCTAGAGCGCTATTTAAAGACGCACCGATTTTGATTTTAGATGAGGCCACGAGTGCACTTGATACCGCGAGCGAGATTGAAGTTCAAAAGGGGTTAGACCTCCTAATGCAGGGGCGCACAGCTCTGCTTATTGCTCATCGCCTCTCAACCATACAAACTGCCAATAAAATTGTCGTGCTTAAGTCTGGAAAGGTTGTAGAAATTGGCAGCCACCAGCAGCTCCTCAGCGCTGAGGGTGAGTATCATCGCTTCTACAGCCTTCAGCACAGAATCTAGACAGGACCAAGGCCTAGTTAGGCAAGTTTTTAGACAGCTCCACTTAAGTTTGTCCAATCTTTTGACGATACAAGAGTTGAAAGTTTAGACAGTTATTATCAAAAGGAGCTTCGATTATGATCAATTGGGATGAGTTTGAACATATACATGTGATTCGAAAACTCAAACAGATCTTGAGTGCTTGGTGGAATATCGACGTTGTTTTTACAGATGAACGAGGCTTTCTCAAGGGCTTCGATCAAGAAAAAACGACTTTTAATAACCCCGCAGTTGCTCAGCTTATGCAAAAAGAAACTGCTCGGGCCAGCATTGGCGAAATGGTATCAAAAACTATCGATGACCTGCGCACTTCACAAAATCGTTATAGCCTGCGGAAATGGGATATGGTGGGTTTTGATGTTGGCATCTTTCCGATTTTAATTGAAAATGACTTTGTTGGAACCGTTGTCGCAACGGGCTTTTTCCGCGAACCAAATTTGGGACCACGCCTCGAAGAAATTCGTGAGCGTCTTGCCGCCTTTGGTATGTCTGCCGACACCATCGACCGCTGCTTAGGAAAACTCAAATTTCTCGAAGAGCAAGATCGGCTGCACTTCTGCGAAGTTTGCGAACTCGTTGCGCAAGAGATCGTAACTCTTCATCTAGAAATTTCTTCTCGCGAAAATCGTATTAAAGAGCTCAACAAAGAACTCGGAAATCGCTTTAAGTATGACAATATGATCGGCAAATCAAAGCCGATGCAGTCTCTGTACTCTTTGATGGATAAAATCAAAACTGCTGACTCTACTGTGATGGTGCAAGGGGAAAATGGAACTGGTAAAGAACTCATTGCTCGCTCCATTCACTACAATTCAAATCGAAAAGACAAGCCCTTTGTTATTCAAAACTGTTCGGCCTTTAATGATAACCTCTTGGAGTCTGAGCTGTTTGGTCACGTGAAAGGATCGTTTACTGGAGCCCTCAGAGACAAAAAAGGTCTTTTTGAGATGGCCGACAAGGGAACTTTCTTTTTGGATGAGATCGGCGATACC
>JAMIQD010000175.1:0-8204 GCA_035914755.1 Pseudobdellovibrionaceae bacterium
GCCAATGCGAAGTCTTATGTTGTGCAGGTTGATAAAACTGCAGACTTTGTAAATCCTGCGCAGTTTGAGGTTGATGACAACAAGGGAAGCATTCCTCTTTCTGAGCCCGGAAAATACTTTGTGCGGGTAAAGGCATTGGGAGAAGAAATGACAGATGTTTCTGACTTTTCAAATACTCAAGACGTAAGCTATATTTTCAGAATCACCTTGAAAAGCCCCGAACTGATTGAACCCTATGATAAAACCACGGTGTTTTTACAAAAAGACATGGAACCTCTCATTTGGCTTGAGTGGTCTGCAGTACCTGACGCTAAAGGCTACCTCCTCGAGGTTGCAACGACACCAGACTTTTCTAAAATTGTGATTTCTAAAGATCTTAAACAAACCCGGCATTTGATCCAGCAAAAAGTTCCTTACGGAGCTCTCTATTGGAGGATAAAAGCAGTAGCCAATGATGAGCTGATGAGCAGCGAATGGGCTGAACGCCAATTCTTCCTCTATCATCAAAGAAATCGAGGATTCTAATGAAGACTCAATACTCTTTATTCGACACTTTACTTGAGCCAGTATTTATCCTTAATTCCGAGGGCAAGGTCGTATACTGCAACGAGCCGGCCGCCTTGATCTGCGGGCACTCGGTTCGAAAGATCTGTCGCGGGATGGAGTTCACCGAACTTCTCAAGTTCAGTGAACCTATCGATGGCTTAGATCGCTTGAACCAAATAACCGACCCCACGCCCTATAAAGAGGTGATCTTCGAAGCCCCAGGAACGCAACAAAATGGCAAAGTACAGGTCACACTGCAACCCATTTCGAACGAAAGTCAAATCCCACATTGGATAATTTTCGTCAGAGATGTAACTTTAGAAGAACGTCTACAAAAGAAATACCGGGCCGAACTCGAACAAAAAGAAGACTTTATTTTGGCTCTGCAGAAAGCCCAAGCAGAGCTCGAACAATATTCTAAGAACTTAGAAAAAATGGTCGCGGAGCGTACCGAACAGATTTCTCATATGAATCGACTGATGAAAGCCCTTTTGGATAGCCTCAGTCAGGGCTTTTTTGTCTTTGATCCAAGAGGCCTGTGTCTCGAGGTCTCATCAAAAGCCTGCGAAACGAAACTCGAAGGAAATCCACAAGGAAAAATGATCTGGGAGGTCTTAAAACTTGCTGATCACAAGGTCGAAGGCTTTAAAAAGTGGATGACCACTCTCTTCTCTGAAATGCTGCCATTTGAAGACCTCGCGCCACTCGGCCCCACCGACTACCCTCACAGCAAGGGCCTCAATATCTCTCTAGATTATTTTCCACTTCGGGGAGACCAAGGACAAATTGATGGCGTTGTTGTTGTCGCAACGGACGTCACCTCTCTCGTCGAAGCACGCAAGCAGGCTGAAAATGAAAAAGAATATGCGAAATTAATCATCAACATGGTCCGCAGTAAAAATGAAATGGGTCGATTCGTAAGAGAGTCTCAGTCCCTCCTGAAGGATCTACGAGCCCTCATTTCTGGCCCAAATGAGGAGTGGAATCTCGACGCCATCTTTCGCCATTTGCATACTCTCAAAGGGGGAGCGGGCCTGTTCTCCGTCGCAAAAATGGCCGAATCTTGCCACCATGCCGAAACTCGCCTGACCGATTATAAACACACACGCGACTTAGCAAAAGCTGAAGCCCTTAAGAGTCAGTGTCACGCTGTTGAATTGCAGTTTCAAAACTTTATCACCGAAACTCGCAAAATCTTAGGGCCCAATATACTCTCTGATCATCGAATTCTTGAAATCACCGCTGAGGATCTGAACAATGTTCTCGACAAGCTGCAATTCATTCCCATGGCGAAAAGCATTGTTGAAACAAATCTGGCCCATTTATTATTCGAACCTATTAAAAACTTTTTTACTCCCTACAAAGAGGTCGCCCTGCAAGTTGCTGAGAAAGAGGGTAAAATTCTTCGCGCTGTTGAGTTTAAAAATGATATGATCCCCGTCATTCCAGAAATTTACGGCCCCCTCTTTGCAACCTTTGTGCATGCCTTCCGCAACTCAGTTGATCATGGCATCGAAGCCCCCGAAATTCGTCGCAATCTCAATAAGCCCGAGGGAGGAAAGATCACCGTCCATTTTGAGCATCAAGATCTGCCAACGCCCACCTTAAAAATATCAATACATGATGATGGCGGCGGAGTTGATCCGAAGAAGATCCGCGATCGGCTCGCAAAAAAAGATATCAAAACAAATCATGAGTCCGACCAAGAAGTTATTCAGCACTTATTCGACTCACAATTTACAACGAAGGACCGAGTCACCGAAACTTCAGGGCGAGGAGTTGGGCTCGATGCCATTAAACATGAGGCTCTATTGTTGGGTGGAAATGCCCGCATTGAGTCTTACTTTGGCGCAGGCAGCACTTTGATTGTAGAAGTCCCTTATCTTACTCGAATTCAGACAAAAGCAGCGGCCTAGTTAAGACTAGGCCGTCTTAGCATGTTTCTGATAAGCAGTTTTTAGTTTATCTTCAAATATTTTTGCAGAAAAGGGTTTCACAATATATTGAGAGGCACCCGCCAACACGGCCTCAGTAACTTGATCACGTTCAGCTTCAGAAGTTAAAAGTACGAAGGGCAAATTCACCCACTCGGCCATTGAACGAATATGCTTCAGAAGATCGATACCTTTCATATTAGGCATATTCCAATCAGAAATGACCAACTGAATCCGACTCACTGGCGTATTGCTCTGAATGAGGACTCGAAGCGCCTCTTCGCCATCACCCGCTTCTTGTATATGTTTAAACCCCATTGCTTTGAGGTGATTCTTTACAAGATCACGAATGGACGGCATATCATCGACAACAAGAATTCGGGTTTCAGGGGGAAACATACTTAAAGCTCCTTGCTCTTAGACTCCAAGTCTTAGTTTATGGAGTCTCTGAACTAGGAACAATGTCTCTCTTCATTGCCTCGACCTTAGTTAGTGTGATTTTCGCTCTTTTCTGTCTTGTCACTCTTTCGAAATAGGCTAGACATGGGCTCGGTCGTTAGCCAAATAAAATCCGCACGGGGCCCAAACTCCAGAACCGGCTCGACTTCTTGACGAATCTCTTCCTCTGTCAAGCCCGCCGTCGACACCAAAGAAAACACAATCGGTTTTTGTCCCATTCTCGCGGCGATTCGATCGGGCAAGCCACCCCCATATTGTGCATGAAAATCTCCGACAACAATCGCCAAAACCTGATCAGGATGAGATTGCATAAAGTCTGCGGCCTTCCAGGCCATGGTATCATCCCATACACTTTGAGCTGCAAAATATCGATCCCCGGCCTCAGGAGATGGAATATGAGGCATCATCGCTAAAAAGCGCTTCTTATAGGAATCTCGGCCCATCTGAAAATTCGGCGGAAGCATTTTCTGTTCATCGACCGTCAATCCCCCCAGCCCCACTTTCGAAACCCGTCCAGTCAAAGACCTTGGAGCATTTAATGCCAAAGTCCTCTCGCCAGCTTGATAAGTCGGAAAGAGTGCCTGATCTCGGTAGAACTCAAAGGGGATACCTGTCCATTGAATCTGCTTTAAAAACTCAGGCTCCTCAATCTGGCCCACGCGAAAACTATCCACAAACATCTGATCTGGGTAATAAAAGAACTCAAGCCCAACTGAAACCTTAAGACCCTGAGCTCTCAATGCCTGTAAAAGCTCCAACTGCCCCTGTGAAGACGCTTTCAGACCGTGCAACTCTCCCATAACTATGACTGAACCTGGCCGAATCTCTTTGGCAATTTCTGAGGCCCGAATAGGATTCGCCGGAGATGCGCCCAAGAAAATAGGCACCTCTTGAGCCTGAACCGTCAAAAAGCTCATGATAAAAACACAGAAAATAAGGATAGCATTCATAAAATACCCCCAAAAGCGTATTTTGGCTGTTGAAGTTTATAATGTCTTTTGATACCTTGGCCCCCTTTGAATGGGTATTGCCTTGTTGATTTGACGCGGCGACCCCACATATTTACGGATACGGAGAAAGCACTATGGCAAAGAAATCTGGAAGAATCATCGTTACACTCGAGTGCACAGAAGCTCGCGCTGAGGGTAAGCCTGTTTCTCGCTATACGACTACTAAGAACAAGCAAAAAACACCAGGTCGTATGGAAAAGAAAAAGTACAACCCGAACTTACAACGTCACACTGTTCACAGAGAGACTAAGTAGTTCATGATTCTGACCGACCAGGAAATTCTGGAAAACATGAACAAGGGGTTTATAAAAATTGAACCCTACAACCGGGACTCCCTAGGCACGAACTCTTATGACGTTCACTTAGGAAAAACCTTGGGTGTTTATGTTGACAGTGTCTTGGACGCAAAGAAACACAATAAGATTGAGGTTTTCGACATTCCTGAGGAAGGCATCGTCCTAACACCTGAAAACTTCTATCTCGGTGTGACGATGGAATACACTGAGACCCTCAAGCATGTTCCTTTTCTTGAGGGTAAATCCAGCGTGGGTCGCCTTGGAATTGATATTCACGCAACTGCTGGCAAAGGTGACGTCGGATTCTGTAACTTTTGGACCCTTGAAATTTCAGTAAAAAAGCCTGTTCGTATCTATGCAGGAATGCCTATTGGCCAACTTATCTATTTCGAGATAAAGGGTGATATCATCAACCCTTACAACACGAAGAGCTCAGCTAAATACAACGACAAAAAGCCCATTCCCGTTGAATCCATGATGTGGAAAAATAGCTTCTAGTTTCCTCTATATTGTTCGAGGTAATGATCTCGATAAGCAGGGGCATTGCGTATTGCGTCTTCGACTTCTTTTTCTATAAGCGCCTTTTGATTCTTACTAACCTGATCAGAGATGTAACCCAAAATTTGCGCAATCCGAGATCTATCTGCAGATAGCACCCATTTTGTTGGCCACTCATCGCGACTGGCTTTCCACGGCAACCACTTGAACAAAAAGTCAGAGACATTTGAAGGTGGCTGACCATAACGTAATATATATGTAAATAGAGCCAACAGATCTTTCTGATCAATGAGGGACTGATTCTTAGTCAATTCAACAAGAATCCCCTTAAAGGCCGGAAAGGCCTCGATAGCGTCACTGGCCGAAATCACGCTGTCTTTATTGGCGTCGAAACGAGCAAAGAGCATTTCTACATATTGAACTACATGAGGTGTCAAATCTCCCTCTGCGAGCCGGATGGCACCTCTTGAGTCTGCTGTTGCGCCTGCGGCCTTTAGCAAATTTCCAAAGAAGGCGTCGAACACACTTCGCTCTGTGCCTTTGTAATACTTTAAGTACTCAGGAACACCCGTCAAATACTGAGTCATGTGAGCATAATATATTTGTCGAAAACACGTCTCTGCAACAACGGTGTCTAAACCAATGTTCACACCAGAAGCAATACATTCCTGATCAATATTCTTTCTGAACAATGAATTTACTTTAACTCCCGAAGAAATCATCCCGATGATATCCCCCATTTCCGCAAAGTTGACATGAATGTCGCCGTTGCTATGAGCTGTAAAAATATTCGCATCACGAAACCGAGAGTCCGCAAAGGACGAGTTGTCAGGATGTAATAGATTTATCTCAACAAAAAATGGTCGCACCAATTTAAAAAAAGCTTGGGTCTCTGTAAGACTTAATCCCTCATAGCGCTCAAGGCGAGTGGGACTTTCGATAGCAGCTCGGATCAAAAGACGAGCGAGACTGCGATTTAAATTTATCTGGGAGAGACTCTTTGAGTTGTAGTTCGATTTCAGTATATTCGAAATAACCTGATGGCCATCCTTATCAATCGTTTGAGCCACTGGCCCTGAAACCAAAAATAATTCCTCAAACAATCCAACTCTTAGTTCTGGAGATATGCCGGGGCTTTTTAACTTTTTACCCAATAAAACTTGCAAATCCGCTGGCTTTACAGAACTTGCTGAAATTGAGAAATTATACTTTTCGGTTTCATACCAAATTTGAATTTCACGACCAATATTTTCGATGCTGACAAGGTTAAGGCCGTTGGGGGTGGTGCCCTTTAATCGCAACTCTGTTGGCCAAAAAATTCGATTTAATAGCACCTTAACAATTTGCTCAATAGAAGCTGATGACACACCTTTGGGGATGACCTCTAATTCAACCAATCTCTTTGCAATCAAGCGAACTTCGGACTCCGTTATCGTCTGGTTCACTTTCTTAGTCACGATGTCTTTAGCGAGAGCCAACACCTGATCACTCAGTGATTTAAAAGAGTCGACGTATGGCTCATTTCCGTAAGGCTCATTTTGAATAAAATATCGATACGAAAGATAAGAAGAATAAAATCGCGAGGAAAGATCCAAAAATCGAGCCCACTGAGTTTTCTTAACGAGCGAGCTGTTTTCAGAAAAGACAATATTTTTGGCATCCTTGAGCAAAGGTAAATATTGACCAATCTGCTCTGCCAGCTTGTCGTCAGGATTTTCACTCGGATAGAGTCGATCAATCTCCTTTAACAAATCAGGAATATCATTAAAATCATAGGAGTCCTCAAATAAGTTACCGAGCTGAAAAGCGCTAAACTGAAGTGCCTGATTCGCTTCGTTAAAAAATTGACGAGCCTTCTCGTCATCGTAACTGCCGCGCTCCCACTCTAAACTATAGATCGGATAGTACGGCATAAATCGCTCTACAACGATCTTTAGGGTCGCAATTTTCTTTTTGCCTCTCTCAAAATCTTGACTAGTAATGCCGTCGGCACCCCCGCCAAAATAAACTTTTTTTAGCTTCATCCCCTCTTCGATCAACTTGGGAGATACTCGAAACTCCTTCCAGACATCAGAAAAAGTCTGGAGAAGCTCCTCAATTTCGGCTTTTGAAATACAAGAGTTAATTTTTTTATTTCCGCTATGATCAGTATACGTCCCGCATTGGGTGTCAGTGGGTTTTACCGCTAAGAGATCCTGAAAGGCCCCAAGCAAGTCCTCAACTGTTCTTGCCAGATATCCCAATCGAATCCCTGAACCCGTCTCTGATGCAGACTGAATAAAATAAAAATAGCGCAAATACTGAACATAGCCACGCACACCGAGCAATATAAAACTCTTCCATTCCTCAGGCGCGACGACCCCCTGGTCGCCACCTGCAATAGCTCGCTTTATTTTCTTTACGACAGGCATAATCTTTTCAGCTTGGGCCGGAAACTCCCAACTGGTGTCATAAAATTTCGCGTACTCGTGAATAAAAACTACAAAGTCGTCAAGCCTGTATTGCTGGTTGCTCTTAACAATCATTGTCGAGAAGTCCTCTGCAACAGCTTGAATTTCATCGCTAGCATTTTCGAAAAACTTCACGTCGCCTTGCGGGTCTTGGGAATTTGCAATGGACCAATTCTGAGAGATAAGGCGCATATAGGGATTTAATCGCAGTGTGATCGCCTTAAGATCTTCAAACATGCTGAGAAGCTTATCCAACTCATCGCGCGTTAAATCTTCTTTGGTCCCACCAACAAATAGCTGCTTGAACTTCATGAACTCCACACGCAATTCATCAGAAACCTTAGGCCCTGTCGGAGCCAAAAAATTCTGCTCCAAGAACTTCACTAGTTCAAGTGACGAATAACGATCTTCGGCTCGTCCATACACGTATTTTTTGAATTTTTTTATCGAAAGACTTGCGCAGTCCCATCCGCCGACAACCTGAGCATCGGAGGCCTCGCCCTTGGCATAACTTAGTACGACTGGCTTTAAATCAGAAAGGCACTGGGTGCCCTCAAGTTTTTGCTGGGTATTTTCAGGGGGAGCTTCACCGATCTTGGGAGTACATGAAGCAACAATAAAAGCCGCGCTCAATAAGACGAACACCAAGCCTTTTTTAGAAAACATAACTCATCCCCCCATAAATCCGATCGTTTGCACGATACTGGTTCAAGAAGTTAGAGGAGTTTAGATCTTCGTCGTCCACTCCTAAAAAGTCGGCCCCCACAAGTACGGCCCACTCTCGGCTAGGATAATATAAAAACTCGGTGTTAACCATCGACCCTTTTTGATTTGTATCATAAAGCCAAGAAAGTTTGGTCACAAGGGGGCGCTTAAAGAGGCGCAGCATTTCTCCCCGAACTTTGGTCTTAAATGCATTCGTAAATTTCATCCGCTGGTTGAAAAGTGTGATCTCATCACGATTCCCATCACTGCCGATATCCTCGATCTGCCCGCCGTCGACGTGCAAAT
>JAMIQD010000176.1:0-10762 GCA_035914755.1 Pseudobdellovibrionaceae bacterium
ATATTAAAGGCGCCAGAATTACAAGCTCCGCTAGTGCTTGTGATGTCGCCACTGAGGGAAACAGTGCGGCCGGTTTCACAGGTGCCGACAATGTTCGCAGAAACAGGGACACTTGAGCCAGAAGTCGGAGAGGTGATTGCAATAACTGGAGATGCTGTGTCGCGGAGATTATTTTGTGAAGCTTGTCCCACGTTGCCAGCAAGATCAGTCTGCTGCGCGGTGATGTTTTTTGTTCCGTCGCCCGCAGAGACGCTCACGCTAGCAGAGTAAGCTCCCGCAGAGCAACTAACTGTTGTAGCGTTACTGATGCCTGCACCAGCAACGACTACCGAAAGTCCTGTTTCGCAGGCTCCCTGAACAGTAAAGTTTGCTGGTAAATAAGTGTTTGCAACGGGGGAAGTGATCGTGACGATGGGGGCGGTGAGGTCACGAATAAAATTGCGAGAGCTGGTGCCGGTGTTGCCAACAGTGTCTGTTTGAGAAGCTGTGACGGTTTTGACGCCATTTCCGGCGCTAAATGTAATGTTCCCGGTGAACAAACCACTCGCATTACAGGCAACGGTAACAGACGTTGCAACACCTGATCCAGCAAGTGTTACATTAAGTCCTGCTTCGCAAGTACCACCAACAGTTAAGCCATTTTGTGCGGAAGTATCTGCGCTTGGTGAGGTGATAGCGACTGCAGGTGGAGTCGTATCATTATTGTAGGTGCCAGAAGCCTGACTGTTGTTACCAGCGGCATCGGTTTCGCTCACGGTGATTGTTTTTACTCCGTCATTTGCACTAAAGGTTAAGTTTGCAGTGTATGTTCCCGCAGAGCAAGTGACAGAGCTTCCGTTAGAAAGACCTGCGCCGGAGAACGAAACTGTAAGACCAGACTCGCAAGTTCCAACTAATTGAATGGTGCCTCGTCCTGTGGTGCCATTTGCAGGAGAAGTGATAGTTAGCAGTGGTGCCGCAGTATCGCGAAGATAAGTCTTCGAAGCTGTCGCTGTGTTTCCTGCCGTGTCGGTCTGTTTCGCAGTGACAACTTTAGAGCCATCTCCAGCAGAGACGCTGACGTTTGCGGAGTAAGATCCACTAGCACAAGGTACACTCACCTCGGTAGCGATGCCAGCGCCGCCAACGACGACGACGGGACCTGCCTCGCAAGCTCCCAGCACCGTAAAGTTTGTTGGCAAGTAACTATTTGCGACGGGAGAGGTGATGGTAATTGAAGGAGGAGTGAGATCGCTGATAAAGCTTCTTGAGTCAGAACCAGTATTTCCTGCGGCATCGGTTTGAGCTGCAGTCACTAGTTTTGTGCCGCTGCCAGAGCTAAAGGAAACGGACGAGCTAAACCCGCCTTGAGCTGAGCAGGGAGTTACTACCGAGGAAGCAACTCCAGAGCCAGATAAGGTGACATTGAGTCCAGCTTCGCAGGTTCCGGAAACAGTGATATCCGTTTGCGCAATGGTATTTGCGGCAGGCGAAGTGATTGCAACGAGTGGAGCCGTTGTATCTCTCAGATAATTTGCATTTGCAGTGCTAACATTTCCCGCCGCATCTGTTTCTGTCGCAAGAATAGCTTTAGCTCCATCGCCTGCACTTACGGAAACACTTGTGCTATAAGTTCCAGAGCTAGAGCAGACGACCGCGCTGGCGGTAGAAAGGCCGGTGCCAGAGAAGTTAACTGTTAAACCAGCTTCGCAGGTTCCAGTTAAAGTGATATTGGCAGCGACATAGGTTCCGTTCACGGGAGAGGCAATGGTCAAACGTGGAGCCAAGGTGTCTCGCAAAAAGTTTCGCGAAGTTGATCCGCTGTTACCAGCGGCATCTGTTTGGGAGGCGGTAACTGTCTTTGTACCATCGAGTGAAGATGTCGTGAGCTGGGCAGAGAAGGATCCATTTGTACACGCCGTCGAAGTGGAAGGTAAAATTCCTGCACCTGAGATTTGAACGGTTAAACCGGATTCGCAGGTTCCGGTCACGTTAAAACTTGCTCCTACATAACTATTTGCGGTGGGGCTGGTGAAGGCCAAAACAGGAGCGATAGTATCTACAAGGAAGGATCTTTGCATTTGTCCCTTGTTACCAGCGCCATCAGTTTGAGCTGCAATGAGGGTTTTAGCTCCTTCTCCGGAAGTGATAGAGCTTGTTAAAGTCCATTGCCCAGATGTGCAGCTTACAGACCTCACGCTACTTAAGACAGTGCCGGACAGCTCAACAGAAAGACCAGATTCACAACTTCCAGAGAAAGTGCTAGTAGGGGCTAAGTAGGCGTTTGCAAGTGGTAAAGAAATTGTTACCGCAGGGGCAACAGTGTCTTTAATTGTGTTTTTCGAATCAAATCCCATATTGCCAGCGTTATCAACTTGGAAGACACGTAGAGTAGCGGCGCCATCGGCGGCAGGCAACGGAATGCTTGCTGTGAAGGTTCCGCTTGTGCAAGCCACAGCGGGGGCCGTCGTGGCTCGGAACTGACCAATTTCGAGAGGAAGCCCCGATTCACAGGTCCCAGAGACCACAAGACTTGAAAGATTTGTGATAGTGGGAACTGCTGAAGTGATTCTGACTATAGGAGCAGATGTGTCGATGCTAACAGCCGTTGAATCTAAACCTTGATTTCCAGCGCGATCAACTTGGGTGCCGATAATATTTTTTGTGCCTTCACCCGGATTGAGTTGAACTGCGACGGAGAATGTCCCATCAGGGCAAGTTGTCGAAACAGGAGCGGAAAGGCCTGGGCCAGAAAGAACAACAGTCAACCCAGTCTCGCAGGTTCCAGAAACAACCGATGTCGAAGAGTTTGTGCTTTGAGCTGTATTTCCATCAACAATATTTACGACCGGAGGCACGGTGTCTTTCATAAAGCACATGCGATCAACAGCATTGCTTCCGTCGGTTGCAGTTTTTTGAGAAACCATGAGGTCCTTGACTCCATCGCCATCAGAGAGCTGAAGATTATAGCTAAATGCGTTTTGGTTACAATCAACAGTGGTGGTCTTTCCTGAAATTTCTTGGACAGTGACAGGCGAGCCGCTCACGCACTTTCCAGTGACAGTGACGTTCCCCGCAACCACAGTGTCTGCGGTGGGATATAAAATAACTGGCCCTGGATTTATGCCAAATTTAGCGGATGAACTTGGAGTTTCGCAGGCAACAGGCTCTGCGGCAAACTGCAAATTAGCGTCTGAACATGAAGTCGTTAGCAGTAGCAATGCAAAGCAAGACATCAGGGCTTGTGGTGTATTAATTTGCAACATGTTCGATCTCCAAATTCATAAAAAATGAAAAGTCTAATTTTCTTAGTACGAGGAGATCTAATGCAAAGAAGAGTCCAGAAAAAAAAATCTGACGCGTCATAAACAACGCGAATATCTTTCGTGAATCTCATAATGAAATTTTAATTTTTTTGTCGACAAAAATGAAACAACTAATTTTTAATCATTTTTTTGAAAAAAATAATTAAGTCTTAAGGTCTCTAAAATTCGTTAAAAACTGTCTAACGTCCAATTTTAGATAATAAATGGGCCTTTGAGATCTGAAAATCACGGACAATTTCGATTCTCTTCATTTTTGTGTCAAACAGTCTTTCCGAGGCACCAAGCACGTCTGGGGAATTTTTAACTCCGCGAGCATATTCCGATTGCGTGAGTTTATAGTATTTTTCAGCTCGAGAGATATTCGATTCGGCATCATGAACCTGGTCATGCTGAAAACGAAGATCCGCAAGCTCGCTAGCTACATGAAGTTCGATTTCTTGGCGTTTTAATTTTGCTAGGTGGGCGGCTGCCAAGGACTCCTTTTCAAGAGCGGCGGCCTCATGGGTCGCCTCAAGTCCATTAGCAAAGCTCATTGTCATTTTAATGCCGATGCTGGTTTCAGTCTTCGTGTCTGAAACAGACTCGGGCCCTGAATTGTAGGCAGCGTAGGCATCTAGTTGGGGCCACCAAGCCCTGCCTTGGCTTTTTGCAGCCAGGGCCTTCGATTGGGTCTGAATTTCGTATTCACGATAGAGGAAGGCATGATCTTTGGGTTCGTGTTTGAGGACAGCTTCAAAGTCATGGTTATGAAGAAGTTCTCTCGGAAAGATTGCTTCAGTATTGTTATCCAGGCCAGTTAAAACTGTAAACTCTCTCTTTCGAGCGGCTAGTTGGAGTTGGGACTCAGCAAGATTTCGAGTGAGGTCCACGGCCTTCATTTCAAATTCAACTCGATCGGATTCTGTGGCCACCCCACTTCGAATTCGTTTTTCAGCAGCTTGAAGGTTCTGCGAATTGATCTTGATCATTGAGGTGATAAGGGCTTCTCTCTCTTGAATAAAGATAATTTCCCAGAAAATCTTTCGAGTTTCTTGCAGCTCTTCTGAGATGGTTCTTAGTTCTTGAGCTGCACTTGCATCTGTGGCTATTTTGCGAATCTCGGACTCAATTTTATCACGGCCCCCGTTGAAGAGATTCACTTTGAGTTCAGCACCCATTGCGGGGTTATTTTTCGATTCGATCGAACCTGATTTAAGGGTCTCTTGTGCTCTGCGAACCTCGAGGCTCGGAAGAAAGGACCTGGCAAGATTTCCTTCGCGGGCTGCCGCCGCTTCTTTTTCGAGACGGGCGGATTGAATCTTTAGATTTCTTTCCGTCAAAAGATCTTTGAGGCCATCAAAAGTGATCTGTAACGGTGCCGCAAAAACAACGGAGCTGATAAGACAATAAGTGCTAGTTAAAATTATCAAAGGATATTTCTTCATCGTCGACCCTTATTTTTTTGGTTCAATGGTAAAACTCAGTTTGTCGTCGTGCCCGGTCTTTAGGTCTTTAATAGAGATTAAGAGTGTGTACCGATGAAGACCTTTGGCATCATAAGTCGCCTCATAAAAAGTATCTTTCGCAGTCAGAGTGATTGCTTCTTGCTTTTTAGTGCGGGGAAGTTCAACCTTGGCTGCAACTAGAAATCCAGAAGTGGATTGAGGTTTTGTTTCTTTGTCATAGAGATACATTTTTATTTCTTTTCCTCTAGAGACGACTTCAACGGAGGTGCCCTCGAGGGACTTTATGATTCCGCCTTTTGGCGCTGGAATTGAGATGGGACCTTCGTGATCATGCCCTTCGTGGGCTTGAGAGGCTGGTCCGATGATCAATATAAAAAACGTATAAAGAAATATCTGTCGCTTCATTAGATGGTCTCCTGTTTTTGCTCTTGCGAGGCGGCGTGGGCTTCAGCTGATTTTTTGCCAAAGCGGTAAAATAAAGTGGGTGTGACGATAATATCGAGGATGGTTGAACTGAGAAGGCCGCCGACGATGACTATCGCCACAGGGTGCAAAACTTCGCTTCCAGATTGACCGCGGGCGAAGACCAAGGGCAAAAGCGCGAGGGAAGCGACAGCGGCCGTCATCATAACTGGCACGAGACGTTCTTGAGAGCCTCTCACGATCATTTCTTTGGTGAACTTCTCGCCTTCATATTTCATGAGGTGGAGATAATGAGAAATCATCATAATGCTATTACGCGAGGCGACTCCGCAGAGAGTGATAAAGCCGACAAGACTTGCGACGGTGATCGTTCGATCTGTAAAAAATAAAAGAAGGATTCCACCAATAAAAGCCAGCGGAATGGTTGCCATGATTTGTGCGGTAATGGAGCGAGAACGAAAATGACTTAAGAGAACGAGGGCGATTCCTAAAATTGAAATCAAACCAAAAAAAATAATTTGTCGGGTGGCGGCTTGTTGACTTTCAAACTGCCCCCCATAAACGATGTAGTATCCTTCGGGCAGCGAAACTTTCGCTTTAACTCGTTGTTGAATTTCTTGAACAAGACTTCCGAGGTCGCGGCCACTGACGTTGCCGCTGATGACAATTCTTCTTTGACTATTTTCGCGGTTGATTTCGTTGGGTCCGGTCGTCTCGTATATATCTGCGACATCTTTGAGAAGAACCTTTTTTCCGTCTGGCATGACCTTAAGAACGGTGCTCTCCATTTGCTCGATTGAGCCTCGCGAGTTTTTATCAAACTGGAAGAAGACATCGTAAAGACGGGTTTCTTCAATGACCTGAGCAACGGCTTGCCCATTGAGCGCTGCTTCTAGAAGTTTTGTGATTTCGCCAGGGCTGAGACCGAATTGCGCAGCGTCTTCTCGCAGCACCTGTATCTTTACTTGTGGAATGAGTCCTTGTTGCTCGATACGTAAATCAACGAGGCCTTTGGTATCTTTGATGGCCTCTTGAAGTTCTATCGATTTTTCACGAAGAGTCGCCAAATCAGGTCCGAAAATTTTAATGGCAAGAGCCGCGCTGACACCTGAAAGCATATGATCAATTAAATGAGAAATCGGCTGGCCGATATTGACGCCCACCCCCGGCAGCTCAGACTTTAATCGGCTTCGAATCTCATTCAAAACAACTTCGCGGGGTCGACCATTAGTTTTAAAATCAATATCAATTTCACTGACGTTGACGCCGGCGGCATGTTCGTCGAGCTCGGCGCGTCCGGTTCTCCTTGAAGCTGATTTGACTTCCGAAGTTGCGAGTAGAATCGCCTCGGTGCGTGCGCCAATTTTATTTGATTCTGTCAAACTGATTCCAGGCGGGGCGACAATTGAAATCATGGCGGTGCCCTCGTTAAATTTGGGCAGAAAGTCCCTGCCCATAAGAGGAATAAGCAAGAGTGACAAAATCAAAATTCCTAGCGAAGCACTCAAGACGACATTCGATCTTGGGAGCGCCCAATTTAGTATAGTCCGGTCACAAGATTTTAAAAATTGCACGAATCTTGTATCTTTGTGTTCAGAAGGTTTGCCGCGCAATAAATAAGAACAAAGAACGGGAGTTAGTGTGAGCGATACAATCAATGATGCGAGCAAAGCGGTGAGGTAAGCAATGCCGAGGGGGGCAAAAAGTCTTCCTTCGAGACCTGTTAAGTTAAATAGGGGTAAAAAGACGAGGGCAATGATGATAGTTGCTAAAACAATAGAATTACGAACTTCTGAAGATGCTTCAAAGATGACTTTCAGAGTGGAGCGGGGATTTTTATTTTGCGCATTTTCTCTTAGTCGACGGAAAACATTTTCAACATCGACAATAGAGTCGTCAACAAGCTCGCCAATCGCGATAGCGAGGCCACCAAGGGTCATCGTGTTCACACTCATCCCAAAAAGTTTAAAAACAATGGCCGTGACTAGAAAAGAAACCGGAATCGCGGTGAGAGTGATGACAGACATTCGCAGATTTGCGAGAAAAATAAAAAGAATGATGAAGACCAACACCGTTCCCGCTTTGAGCTTTCCTTGGATGCCTTCGATGGAGGCTTCAATAAAGTTTGCTTGTTTGAAGACATCGGGATTGACGATGACTCCTACGGGGAGTGAGGGGCGAAGTTCTTCAATAGCCTTTTCGATGGATTTTGTGATCGTGACGGTGTCCGCGCCTGGTTGTTTTTGAATGGTCATAACAATGGAAGGCTTTCCATTGAAGCTTCCGTCGCCGCGCTTAAGTCGCTCCGCTTCTTTGACTTCAGCAATGTCGCCAACCAAGATAGGTCTTCCAAAGTGAAGGCCGACAAGAGTTTTTTTAATATCATCAACACCATTAACGACACCGATGTTTCGAATTAAGAACTCTTGGCCTTCTTTTTCTAAAAAACCACCAGTGGTATTTTGGCTGATTTGAGCAAGCTCTTTGTCGATCTGTTCAATAGAAAGTTGAAAGCGATTGATTTTTTCCGCAGAGATCAGAATCTGATACTGCTTTAATCCGCCACCAATCGAAATCACTTGAGAAACCCCGGGAATAGTCATCAACCTGGGACGTAGTGTCCACTCGGCGATACTGCGAAGTTCCATAGGGCTAACTTCGTTGGACTCGGTTGTGACGGCAATTTGTTGAATTTGTCCCATAAGCGAGCCAATGGGTCCCATGATGGGGGTGATGTCTTTTGGCAGGTGCTCTTTTGCGAGATTGAGTTTTTCTTGCACCAACTGGCGATTCCTGTAGATATCGGTGCCCCAATCGAATTCAATATAAATGGCAGAGAGGCCGATTCCCGATTGAGAGCGAATCCTTTCAACCCCAGGAATCCCATTTAGGTAACTTTCAATCGGAAAAGTCACCCGTGTTTCGACCTCCTCAGGGGCCATGCCGTGGGACTCTGTCATAATAGAAACTGTTGGCTTGGTGATGTCCGGAAAAACATCAATCGGCAAACTTCGAACGGTGAGAACTCCATAGACCACAAGCATCGCCGTTAAGGCGATAACGAGAAGTCGATGGTTTAGGGCCAAGCGAATAATAGAATTCAGCACAAAGACCTCCATAGAGGAACAGAATTATTTTCGTAGCAAAGGGAGTTAAAATGCAACTAAGATCGCGGAGGCTGAAATGGACCATCTAAGCTTGGATCTGGCTTTAAGATGAGATACTTGTCTGAGTACACAACGGATGCAACTTCGATATTAGTGAGTGCTCGCTGAATTGTACCAAGAAGGATCGGACTACAGCAGCCAAGGCGATGAAGGGAGCAGTGGGGATCATCTTGATGAGATTGATGCGGCTCGTTGCTTTGAGCTGCCGTTTCTGATTCAGAACAGTTGTCTTGCGCTGAACGGCTTTCAATTTCAGATGGGCACGCTCCGCTGCAATCACTCAGGGCAGCAGCAAGTGAGCTCAATGAAAAAAAAGTGATAAGAATAAACAAAACTAATTTCCGCATCTGCCAACGAGGATCGAACCTGATTGGGAGATTGTCAATGCGATCATCCAGGAGAATGCGGGGGGCCAGGGCTGCAGCAGAGCGAGTCGGGACTTCGCAGTCAGTGGCAATGAGGTTTTACCATAGACGAGCTATTTTTCTTTTACTAATTGAAATCCAGGCGACTGTAACGCTTCTGATAGGTTGACAATGACCATTTCTGGTCCGAGGGTGATAGGAACGTCGCTTAGTAGGCGAATTGCGGCGGTAACACAGCTTGCAGCTACAGCATGAGCTCCCGGGGCCACTTGTGGAGCTGGGCAGTGGGCACCATCCGATAGATCCTTAAGTACTTTTTGCATCACTTTTAAAACTTCAGGATCGAGCCCAGGGGCTAAGGCCGCAAATAATTTTATATATCTCTCCACGTACGAGATTGAGCCAATATCGCCATGAAGGGGAAGGTTGAAAATTTCTCTGATCATGGAATGGTCTTTCTGGTTTGGTACAAAGCTAATGACGGCAGCTCCGAAGCCAACTGAAAATGAGCTGATCAAAATTTTATTTTGACGATGGACTTCATCGTGTAATGCCACAATGCCTCTGAGATCTAAAAAATCAATAGTATCAAAAACAAGATCAGACTTACTCACAAGGAGTTTGGCGTTTTCACTGCTAAGGAGTTCGGCGTGAGTTTCGACATAGGCCTCGGGATTGATGCGGAGAAGATTTTCTTTTAAGGCTTCAACTTTAAGTTTGCCGATTTGGTCAAAGAAGAACGATTGGCGATTTAAATTATGATTGTCAACTGTATCTCCATCGACAAGTATAAATTTTTGAAACCCAATTCTAGCAGCGGCCTCCGCAACTTGGCTGCCAATGCCGCAACCACAAATGAGGACTCGTGTGTTGAAAATTTTCTCTTGCAAATGTGGATTGATGTAGCCGAAATTTCTTGTCGTTAAGTTTTTATATTTTGTATTCATAGCCCTGATATCGGAGTGCAGACAGAAAACATTAGCGGCGACCGTATAATAAGCTGAATGAATATAAGATTGACAAAATATTCTTAAATTATGTCGAACTTTTTTTTTAAAAAAATTTTTTAAGCTTATACGTAACCTGGCCGATAATCTAGTAAATGAAACGTTTTAAAAAGAAAAGCATGCAGATAATAATGACCTTATTGCCTTCTCGAATAAGGGACGAGATCGTTCGTCGTTCTATATCTCTTCCTGGGGAGTTGCCGCAGGGTCTTGTTTTTAAAATTGCGCAAACGACGCAGGAACTTGAGGCGGCCTTTAAGCTAGTCTATGAAAGTTACCACCCCCTTGGCTATTGCTCTGAAAATGAACACAAAATGAGGGCGACATTTTATCACGCATTGCCGACGACCACGACTCTGATCGCTGTCGATCAAGAGCGCATCGTGGGAACTTTAACGGTAGTGCGTGACAACCGGTTGGGGCTTCCCCTGGATAAAATTTTTGATGTAAAATCTTTAAGAGGCAATGCGCATCGTCTTGCCGAGATTACCTCCTTAGTTATTCATAGAGATTATCGCCGAGAAAAGGGGGGACAAATTTTATTTCCGCTTCTACGTCTAATGTACGAATACTCAACGTCCTATTTTGGGGTGAACCATCTTCTTGTTACAATTCACCCTAAAGATGTTCATTTCTATAAATCTCTATTGTTGTTTAAAGTTGTCCCAAAAACAGATGTTAAAGATTATTTAGGAGCACCGGCTGTTGTCCTTCATTTAGACCTAAAACAAGCTTTATTGGAATATGAAAAAATCTACGCGAATCGCAATCAAGCCACCAATTTGTTTGATTTTTTTGTGATGAGAAAGATATCAAATGTTAAACTTCCGAAAAGAGAATACAACAAAATAAATGACCCACTTGTCAGCCTTGATTACTTTCAAAAAGTGTTTTTGGGGAAATTACAATTAAGCAGTAACGACCTGGTGCGCCGTCGCGTGGAGTCGATCTTGTCCTTGAAATTTGACTCACGACGAGTGCACCCTCGTATAGAGGTCGAAGCTCCGGCCTCAGTGACTCTCCGGATACAAGATGAAATCACTCAAGCCA
>JAMIQD010000177.1:0-6208 GCA_035914755.1 Pseudobdellovibrionaceae bacterium
CCTCTCTCATCACCTGGGTCTCCTCGCCCCCGTTTTTGCGGCGATCGAAAAACGAGGAGCCGCAAGCGAACCCCTGCGAAATTTGACCCCCAGAATTCACAGAAACTCTCCATCAAAAGAAGCTCGAAAACTGGATCTCATTCTGGGCTTTGTCGGCACTCAAACAAATCCTATTCTTCATCTTATTTTGAATTTTTTTACGCCGTGGACCCTGGTATCTGTCTACTTCTTAGAACGGCTTCGAAAGTCCATGATCATCGACTTTCCGGTCTGCAGCGAGGAACTCTCAGAGCTCGAAGCCCTTGGCTCCCTGGCTCTTTTTGAAAAGTACCAAACACAGACTTACCCTGAGCTTAGAAACGAAACACGACTCAGCTGTATTCAGCTATACCACCCTCTCTTAGAGCGCCGCAAAGCTGTCGCCAATGACTTTGAGTTCCCAGACGGCAAGTCCCTAGGGCTGCTGACAGGTTCAAATATGTCTGGCAAGTCGACCTTTTTAAGGACAATGGGCCTCAATCAAACCCTTGCCAATATGGGCGCCCCAGTCTTTGCAGACCGCTTTGCCACCCGCCCCTTCAAAATTGAGACCTGCATTGAGGTGACGGACTCTTTGCGCGACGGGTACTCGTATTTTTACGCCGAAGTTCGCAGACTGAGGCACATTCTAGAGACGGCCTCTAGCCAAACTCCCGTCCTGTACTTAGTCGACGAGATTTTCCGGGGGACCAACAATAAAGAACGGCAGATCGGCAGCGCCGCCGTCATTCGCAGCCTGGCGGACCAGAAAACCGCCATCGGTTTTATCTCCACCCACGATCTAGAACTGACGGTCCTCGAGGACAACCACCCCTCCCTGTTGAACCTGCACTTTCGTGAGGACATCGACGAAAATGGCAAAATGGTGTTTTATTATCACCTGCGCCCGGGCCCCTGTCCCACGACCAATGCCCTCCGAATTATGCAGTCCGAGGGCATTCAAATCGTTACAAATCTGGGCACCCCTAGGAATTAACTTCATGGGTGCCCCTCTCAGATATCGATGATTTTCATTATAGGCTCGGCACAAAGCTTGCTCTAGAGAGGGTATCTGATGGAGGCTTTTTATGACGTCTGTGAATATGAAAACAATGTTGGTTGCAGCCCTCTGCACCCTGAGCTTAAATGCTTTTGCTACTGATGACACCCAGGTGTCTGTCGAAATCGACAACACTCTTAAAACAATGAACCAGGCCAAAACGGACCTCTCTGTTGAAGGTGAAGTGGCCAATCTAGATCGCGAAGAGTATGAAGCTTCTGAGAAGCAAGCCTCTACTGAGATCAGTAAAATGCGCACTGAGATCCGCAAACTCGAAGCCGAATCAAAGTCGCTTAATAAGGGAGCCGAAAAAGCTCGCATGAAGGCAGAAGTTGCTGCAAAAAAACTTGAACTCCTCAGAAAAGAGCAGAGTGAACTTCAGAGAAAAGTCTCCAGAGCCGAAAAAGAAAAGGCGCAGGCCGACAAAAAGCTTTCTCAGCTGAAGACGCAAGTTGACTCAACAAAAGAAAAACTCACTTCTGCAAAAACGAAAAATCGTGAGGTTACTAACGATATTCGCAAGGCACAAAAAGAAACGCTCCAACTGACACGTTCTCTTGAAAAAGCAAAAAAGATGCTGGCTGAAGAAAAACGTAAAAAAGAATCTCTTCGAAACCGACGTATGCGTCTTTCTCAAGACAACAATCGTTTGAGAGCGAAAATCGCACAGATCGAAAGAAGCCTTTAGTTTTTATTTAACTGTAAATTTAGCTGTAAAAAAGAGCCAAGATTAAAATTCTTGGCTCTTTGCTTTTAAAAATCTCCGTCCTTTACATACACCTGACTCCACAAACAGACCTGAAGAATAACGGACTTAACCCAGGCCTGATGCATGCACTCAACATCTTCTGCAGACACATCGTGTTTCTTACTTAAGAAGGGCTTCAGCGTGGCCGTGATTGGATAAATAAAGGCGGGAATGTATCGATAGTGAATGTGCGGAGCAGCGTCAACTCCGTCCGTTTTGTTTTTCTTGGTTCGATGATGACGAAGTCCAATTTCGTGCTGGTAATCGAGCCACTTCTGATCGTACTCGGCCCTGGCGGTGTCGATCACCCATTGTTTAAAACGGAGACGAACCACATTCATATAGTCCTTGTTGGTCTTTTGATCCGACGGGCTCGAAAAGTAAACCGCCAAATGAGGATAGACACTTATAAAGCTCATCCAGACGTCAAGAAGATCATCTGTCTGGTCTTTTAAGATATCAATGGACATTCTCATGTACTTTTGATCATCCGTTGTCCATAGCACTGTCTGCTTGAGAAGTTCGAACTCTCGCATGGTGATAGGGCTCTTCGTCACACGACCCGTGCCGTAATCGTAGCCCGGAATCCCTTCCCCTGAAGGGATTTCATTGCTGATATTTTTTTTGCCTTTTTTCTCTTCGCCAGTAAGGTTCGAGTGCTGCATATGATCTCCTTTGTGGATTCAGCAAAAATCCTACAAAAGAGATTTCGGCTCCGTGAGCCGGAATTGTTTCATTTCAACGAAAAAACTGGCGCAAAATCAGTACTGCCATGGAAACTTCGAAAAGTTCTTCGGACGTTTTTCAAGAAATGAATCTCGCCCCTCTTTGGCCTCGTCCGTTCCATAAGCTAGGCGGGTCGCCTCTCCGGCAAAAAGCTGTTGGCCGACAAGACCATCGTCAATCATGTTAAACCCGTACTTAAGCATACGCATCGCTGTCGGACTTTTAGAGTTCATTTCTTGAGCCCACTCAAGAGCGACCTTTTCCAAATCCGCATGAGGAACCACCGCATTGACCATTCCCATGTCAAAGGCCTCTTGGGCAGTATAATTTCGACCTAAAAAGAAAATTTCACGGGCCCGCTTCTGCCCAACCATGCGCGCAAGATAAGCCGACCCATAACCGCTATCGAAACTTGCGACATCAGGATCTGTTTGTTTAAAGATAGCATGCTCTTGACTGGCGAGGGTTAAATCGCAAACCACATGCAAGGAATGTCCTCCGCCGACAGCCCATCCCGGAACAACGGCCATCACTATTTTCGGCATAAATCGTATCAAACGCTGAACCTCTAAAATATGCAGTCGCCCCATGCGGGCAAGATCTGCCTTAGCTTCGCCGCCACCTCTCCCCGAAGTCTCGTATTTGTAACCGTCTTTTCCACGGATTCTTTGATCTCCGCCAGAACAAAAAGCCCAGCCTCCATCTTTCGGCGAAGGACCATTGCCCGTCAAAATCACAACTCCCACATCAGAAGTCGTCCTTGCATGCTCTAACGCTGTGTAAAGTTCGTCGACGGTTTGAGGCCGAAAGGCATTGCGAACCTCCGGGCGATTGAACGCAATACGAACCGTGCCCTGCTCGAAAGCGCGATGATAGGTAATATCTTTAAATTTGAATTCTTTCACTTCGGCCCACAGTGAGGGATTAAATGGCATAACAAGGTCCTTTCGTAGCTTTCGCCTGAAAAGCTAGCAGGTCCTTGCCTCTTAGGCAACCGCAGTGACTATCACAGTTTCAATTTTATCGAGAAAATCCGCACTAAAGCAGGCTAGAGAGACCTTTTCTTCTTCCCAGACTTGTTTACGAACAAAATCATGGGTCAGCATTCCGCTCTCGAGATTAGCCCTGACACGCCGATCAAGATTCTCGCAAAACTGAATCAATTGCGCTTCAAAGGGAATCGCTTCTTTAATGAGCTGATTTGGAAAGCCTTTTCCATCAGCTCTCTCGTGAGTGCAAATCAAAATATCTTGAATCTCTTTGGATATTTCCACCCGCCCATCCAAAACGCGAGCTAAAGAAAGCTTGGGGTGCTGCTGATAAATCTCTCGCTCTGGCGGGGACAGACGAAGATCTCCCCCCTGCAAGAATTGCTTATAACAAGAAGGCGGCAGATCAAGAATCCCCAAATCCGCGAGCAGAATACCCATTGCGATATTTTCAAAATTACTAAGCTCTAATTTTTGTGCGATGTAAATAGCATAGGCCAAAACTGAAGGCCCACGCTCCTGCCGGCAGAACTGAAAATCCAAGGACTGAAAGATCACATTCCAAACATCAGGGCATTCTTTTAAGTAGCTCGCCAGATCTCTAACGGTATTAAGATACTGTTCAATTTGGCTTTTAACTAGCTCGTGTTTTGTCCTCTCAGATTCTAAGCTCAGCAGAATCACCAACTCAGTGTAGGCCGCCATAAGACTCATCATTGTTGCGCGACAACGTTTTTTAAGGGCATTTCCGCGACTATCATGAAAGGCTTCAATGTATTTACGGTACTCATTAAGATCTTCTCGGCGCACATAAACCTGCTTTGCCGATTCTAATCGTCGGTACTTTTTATCACTGAATTGAAACCCTGAAAAAATAACGGGAAGATATTTTTGATTGATCGGCAGCTTATGGTAGGCGTTAAACCCTACCTGGGTGCTCGGAAACAAATCCATCACCTGAATCGGCACATAAGTTCCTTGAACCAACAGAGCACAAAGATAAAAAATCTTGCTCGAGCTCGTAATTTCATAATCAAAAAGCAAGCAATCCGCCCCGGCGTCTCGCAAGGCCTGCTGACTTTCTGTCGGGTCATCGCTAGGCACTACAAGTATTATCTCGGACCTGGGGCACAATTCAGAAATATGTTTTACAGCGGCGATCTTTTCATTCAAGGCCTCTGACTTAAGCAATGAGATGAGCACCACCTGCGGTGAAGACTTCGATGCTCCTTCGGAGTCGACAGAAAATACATCGTTCGTATAATTTGTTTTGAAGGCGTAATAATCCGCAACCTCTTTGACCCGAGAAAGAATCTCTGAATCGTCGGATATAACCAAAAATTCAGTTCTATTAACAATGTAGGATTCGGTTGATGCGGACGACAATGCGGTGATCCCCCCTCTTGTCTCTTTTCGGAACTTACCTGAAAATCTTGACGAAGATTGAAAAGCGGAGCTCGACCTTTGTCTTGATTGACAAGTGTCCCGCATCAATGATCAAGTTTCATCAAGGGGGTCCCTATGAGATTTGCTTCAAAAACTTTGATGATTTTGTCAGCCTTGTTGGTATTTCAGGCGGCCTCTGGCCAAATCTTAAAGGTCGATACGACAAGCACCTCTGCCACAACAAGTGATGGCCTAAAATTACACTCCATTGGTTCTGGACTTCGTAGCAAAAAAGTTCTGCTCGTCAATGTAAGGGTCTACACCGGTCAACTTTTTGTAAGTGATCTTTCAAAGTTTAAAAAAAATTCGAACGAAGCTCTGAATTCACTGTCTGAATCCGGTCCTGTCGCCTTTCGGCTGAGTTTTCATCGAGATGTCGATGCTGAAAAGGTTCAAAATTCCTTTAAGGACGCTTTGGTTGTAAATAAAGTGGATCTCAAAAAAACTGAAATTCAAAGTTTTCTAATGGCCGTTAAAAATGGCGGCGAAGCCAAAGAAGGCAAACACCTCACCATTTTCGGAAGCAAAAAAAGCGACGGAAACGAAACCCTAACCTACGAAGATGCGAATCAAAAATCCACAGCGATCAATGGCGGCCCCGGCCTCATCAAGGATGTCTTCGCAATTTGGCTCGGCACCCCCGTAGACGATGGCATCGAGAAACTCAAGGCCGAAATTCTAAAATAGCCTATGCCGGGGGGCTTCCCCTTTGGGGCGGCATCAGTGCCACCGGCAATACGAAGTTGTCCTTAGGAAGATCCACCTCAAGCCCAAGAGCTGCTTTTAAAAGCTCACTGATGTTATCGACAAAAATAAATTGAATCACCTGACGGACCTCCTGCGGCACCTCGCTCAGGTCTTTTTCGTTTCTTCGAGAGAGAATAATTTTATCAATCCCCGCTCGATGTGCCGCCAGAACTTTTTCTTTAATCCCGCCAACTGGCATAACGGTTCCCCTGAGTGTAATTTCTCCGGTCATCGCTAGCCTAGGGTCCACTCTCCGCTGCGAAAATAGCGAAGCCAAACTTGTGAGAAGAGTGATCCCTGCGGACGGACCATCTTTCGGAATCGAACCCGCCGGAACATGAATATGAATATCCTGCTTAGAAAAATCAATCAGCGGATTTATCAGAGGCAAACGAGATCTCAGAAAACTCAAAGCAATCTGGGCGGATTCCTTCATCACGTCGCCAAGTTGTCCCGTGATGATCAAGTTTCCAG
>JAMIQD010000178.1:0-9430 GCA_035914755.1 Pseudobdellovibrionaceae bacterium
AGTTTATTTATATAATCCTGGTTCATTAATTGAAGATCCAAGGAACTCATGCGGACATCAATTAATTCACTTGCTCTCGCGAATATCGCACCTAAAATTGATAAAAGAATTAAACTCAGTTGTTTCATAGCTGTCCTCCAAAAATTGTCCATAATGACACCAATAAATTTATTTGATCTTACTATACAAAAGACGTGCCTAACCAAAAGTGTATTTAATTCGATTTCGCACTACGGGGGATGAAAGTCTTTCACCCCCCGCCTCATTTCGAGACGCCCAACCAAATTCTAGTAAAGATTTCTCCCCAAACGTCCGATAGGTATAGGGTGTGGAGGTTTCACGATGAAATCTAATGGGTTTCAAAAATTGCTTGTGTTTGGATCGCTGGCGCTCTTGCTAACGGCGTGTTCGATGGAAGCATCTATTCAGAGCCTTGTTGATGATATAAAGATATTGAAGGCGCCCGGGCAAGTACTTGGGATTTCATCGGGCTCAACTCAGGCCGTATCACCGACGAATAGCACTAATAAATTTGTAGTATCCGCTGCGGTTGGATTTACTGGCGGTAGCAACTACTCTGCTAGTACAAGCCTCGTGCATACGACTGGCAACGGCATGAAGGTCTACTCCTCAGTTCAAGGGGCCGTCGTCGCTCAATAAGCAAGATGCCCCGCCCCCGCCCCTGTCCCACACTCAAGACTTCGGTCTTAAATTATCAATCCATTTAAAGTTTCAAAATAGAACAACCGAATTAACTCCCATGGGGAGTCGTGCATGAAAACTCAATGGGTATTGTTTATTTTGGCGCTAGCAGCTGCTTCGACGTCCATTGCACAGGATCTCAGTATCGTTGATGTTCGTCGCAACATCACTCTCGCAGATGAGGATACAGTCTATAAAGATTTTTACCTCAACGGAGGCGAATCCGATGGCCTCAAAAAAAATCTCGTCGTAACGGCATTCAGAAAAATTCAGGTCCGCGACTCAAACGGCAATCAAAGCTATGGCGAAATTTCTGTCCCAGTTGGGCAACTGCGCGTGATCGCCACCTACGGAAAAGTATCCGTAGCTCGTGAATATAAACTCCTCTCTCGAGATGAGCTTCCGATGCTAGAACAAACCGGCCTTATGAGTGGCGATCGCATTGAGCTCAAAGGGGCCTTTGTCGATGATAAAAAGCCCGTCTATAAAAAGAAAGCAACGGCCAGCGCTCCCGCCACCCCTAAAGAAACCACCGTCGTTGTCGTCGCCCCAGTCACACCGATGACCTCGCTAACCACCCCTGCCCCCACATCGGCAACAGCTGCGGCCACACCTGTAAACTCTGCAAAAACAGCAGACGCTAGCGCCGAAAAAGCTCAGTAAAACTCCCCTCATAAATCCCTACTTTACCTCAGGAACTTTTTAGGGCAGAACAACCTCCTATGAGTTCATACTACCGCGTTCGCTTAAACAAAGTCCCCCATGTCCTCGAAGACGAAGTTACCTCTCTCTCCTTTCAATATGGAGCATCGGGAGTTACCGAAGCCCTGGCCTTTACTCAATCTGATCTCACCTACGATCCTGACTTAATCCCCGTAAAAACCCATGATTTGGACGTCTTTTTCCCGGAGAAGCCCCAAGAAATTTTTTTTACAGACCTCTCCAAAGTCGATCAAAATATAAAGTGGAATCTTTTCGAGGAGCAAAACAAAGATTGGCTCGAAGAATGGAAAAAGGGGTTTAAACCTTTTCAGATCGTTGGCCCCTTTTGGATCGTTCCCTCATGGTTGCAACCCCCGCCAGAATGCACCCAACCCATTTACATCGATCCGGGAATGGCTTTTGGAACCGGCACCCACGCAACCACAAAGATGGCCTCCTACTTCGTTCACAAAATGGCAGAAAAACACAAAAGTGAAGTTAAAAATTGGGCCCTCCTAGATGTCGGAACAGGCACAGCCATACTCGCCATGCTCGCCGCCAAGAGTGGTTTTGGATTGGTCTCCGGGATTGAAATCGATCCAGAAGCTCGCAGAGTCGCTCGCGAAAATATTCAGCTCAATAAGCTAAGTGAGATTGATATCTCCGACTCTCTCCTTGAAGAAGTCAAAGGAGAGTACGACGTCGTCATTGCAAATATTATTGATGGCGTTCTGTTAAACATCAAAAAAGATCTCTTGCGCGTTTTAAAGCCCGGAGGTTTTTTATTTTTGACTGGAATTCTAACGGAACGCGACAATTTGTTTTTCGAAAATTTTATTGAACAATCCAACCTCAAAGTTCTGCGCCGCCTAGAAAAAGAAGAGTGGGTGGGCTACTGGGTACAAAAGGATTTGTCGTGCGAAGATATTGGATAGAAAAAACAGATCTCAACGGAGATCTTGTTCAATTCAGCGGCGAGACCTTTCATCATATTTTTGATGTTTGCCGCCAACAAGTAGGCTCCAAATTTGAAGTCCTCACCGAAGACAGCAAAGCTTTTTTTGTTGAAGTCACCCTCGTCACAAAAAAAGGCGCCCAGGCTCGTGTTCTCGAAACGCGAGAAATACCCGCAATGCCAGAACCTCATATTCACCTCGCCCTCGCGGTCTCTCGCTTTCCGGTCATGGACTCCATCGTAGAAAAAGCCGTTGAAATGGGAGTCCAAAGCATTCAACCCCTCTTCACAGATTTTAGCTTCGTACGAAGTCAAGCGAGCCTCCCTGCGAACAAAACAGAGCGATGGAGCAAAATCGTTAGGTCAGCCACCCAACAAAGTGGCCGCGGGGATCTGATGCCCATCACGCCGGCCTTAAGCCTTGATGATTTTTTAAGCAAAATTAACCGCTACGAGCAGTCGATGGTTCTATTTGCCTATGAAGGAGGCTCGACTCTCGGCATTAAAAATTATGTCCGGGAGCGGGCTCAAAAATCATCAACACGCATAAAGAACATTTGGATTTTTGTTGGAAGCGAGGGGGGATTCTCGCAAAATGAAGTCAAAAAAATGCAGGACCTAGCCTTTTATCCAGTGACCTTGGGGGCCCAAGTTTTGAGAGTCGAAACGGCTTGCATGGCACTAGTCTCCGTCCTAAAGTATGAGTTTGATCTGATGTGTTGATACATATCATCCTCAGAAAGGAGATGGAATGGATCCATTTGAAGAATTTGAGTTTAAGCCTCTCACCGAAGGTCTTGGTTTTCACAAAAAGAAATCCTCTTCGATGCAAAAAACCGACGAAGCTGATATTTCCTTCGAAATAAAAAGCCCGGGCTCCCAATTCAAATCTCAGACCTCCGCCAATCTTGAGCAAGGGCTCGTGGATCCATTACGCCCTCCTCTCCCTCGAAAAAACTCCTCATCAGTGGCTGTATCGCCGGTCATGGACTCGGAACAGCCCTCGGCCTCATCCGCAGTTGATGAAATCCTTAAAACGTTGCAGAAAAATCGCCGCCTGGATTTTGAAAATCAGGCCGCCCAAAAAGCCGCAAAGCTTTCCCCTGCAAAAGAGGAATATAAATCGGATACTTGGAAGCTTTCATCATCCCTCTTAGATAGCATGCTTGTCCTAGCCGCAAGCCTCCTTTGCATGATCATCGTTTTGATGATCACGAAAGCGGATCTTATCGCCAATCTCACAAATCCAGATGAGGAAGGCATGATATACATTTCAACATTTGGATTGCTTGCCACTGTGAGTTTGATTTATTTGACAATCAACCGTGTGTTTCTTGGTAGCACACCTGGTGAGTGGGCCTTTGAGCAGCGTATTGGTAAACCCGAAAACATGAACACCGCATCTTATCCCCTTCGTATTTTACTAAGAAGTATTCTCGTGATTATGTCCGGATTTATCGTGTTCCCAATTTTTTCGATTCTATTGAATCGTGACTTGGCCGGAGAAATTACAGGAGCTCCACTCCTCAAGAAAGTCTAAAATTTTATGGGCCAAGTTTCTACCATCAAAAAAATTTCTGAAGACCTGGCCCCGCTTCGCTCCCAAAAAAATAAAATTGTCTTCACCAATGGCTGTTTTGATCTACTACATGTCGGCCATGTGCGCTACCTACAAGAAGCTCGCAAGCTTGGAGATCTTTTGGTTGTCGGAGTCAATAGCGACGCCAGCACAAAGCGCTTAAAGGGTCCCACTCGGCCCGTCCAAATCGAGAACGATCGAGCTGAAATTTTGGCCGCTCTAGGCTGCGTAGATTTCGCCGTTATCTTCGAGGAGGATACTCCGCTCAACCTAATAAAACTTGTTAAGCCAGATATACTGGTCAAGGGCGGAGACTGGAAAATCGATCAAATCGTAGGCAGCGATTTTGTCATCGGCCAAGGAGGATCCGTTTTGTCTTTGCAGTTTGTAGATGGAAAATCGACTACCAATCTGATAAAAAAAGCGAAGACTTAAAAACTAAAATCGAAACCCAACCTTTCCGGCGTAGGTCGACTGAACAAACCGATCCACCTCTAAAGCCAGAAATAAATCGGATAACTTAATACTAATACCGAACACAGTATGAGGCGAGTAAACATCAGAGTTTTCGGTGGCACCTGTGTCGGTAATCCCCTCCGTGCCACCTATAAATGCCCCTACCGACCGTGCCTGCCCCAACCCGAAAAATAAAGAAAAATCCTTCATATTCACCGAGGCAATCATGTCCATCCCTGAGGTTTCAGCACCCAGGACATTATAAAAATTTGTACTCGCGCCATGCAAAACTAAACTAAAGTTTGCTGGCATAAATCCTGCCTGATAAAAACCCCACCGCAGCTGCCCGCCAAATCCAGAAATAGCATTATCCTGCGGCATCGGAATAAACTGAACAAGAACGTCCACGTTATAATAAAGGCCCTTCCCAATAACAAGATTCAAGTAGTTCAGGTCAGATCGAGCGCTTGTTTTAGCCGCAAGAACTGCCACATCAGCCATCGGAATGAACTCACTGCTCAGTGAAAGTTCGACTCCAGAATAACCACCTAGTGGGTAAGGACTTGAAAGCAACTTGGCTGCCGAGCCAAACCCCAGAACTTCTAAAATCATTTCTCTATCAGTTTTGCTGAGTGCCTTAGGAATAGGGCTCACCGATGCCATGGAATTTAAAGAAAGAAAGAAAATAAAAACTAGAATCGACGCTCTAAGCATTCTCTCATAAGAAACCAGTTTTTAAAAATAGTCTAGACGTTTGACATCCTCTGGATCTGCGTCAGGGCGCTCTGCGCCGGCCCTGAAACAGAACTGTCGGCACTCTGAATAAGCTGCTGCAAAATCGGTATAAATTGAGTGTAAGCATTAGTTCCACCCGTGCCAACAACCCCCCGAGCGGGACGATTTTCTCTCGAGTTAGGGTCATTCTTAACCTGCTGCAGACCTGTTGCCATAACATGAACAGCGCGCTGAACAGTGATCGCATCCGAAGACTTTAGTGCCATTGCTAAAATTGGCAATCGCGACGTCTGCATATAAGTCAAAAAATAGGTGTCGGCTGAAGCCTTATTTGCAGGATTTAGCTTATCGTAGTTGTCTGACAATGTACTAAAACTTTTGAGACTAGGAACACTCTGAGCAAGCCACAAGCCTGCCACTTGGGTTTCTGAATTTGAGCTCTGCAACAAATCATTCATTATCAAATATAAAGTGTTTGCATCTACTTCTTTGTTATTGAATGCGTCGACAAGTTTGTTGATATTTTCTTTGGTCGGTTGCCCAATGATTAAGGCTCTCCATTGTCCAGGTGACAACGTATCTTCTTTCGCCTTTTTGCCATCGAGAGGAACCACTACAGTATTAACTATTTGAGCCGCACCACCACCAGTGGTAGAGATCGTAGAAGTATCTTTATTTCCATTTGTCGTAGGATTAGCATTAGCATTTACCACATTCACTTCAACCTGTGGCTTATGCGGAGCTGGAATTGGCGTGCTGGCCTTAGCATTTGCTTGTTTATTTGCATTTATTTTTGGAGCATTTTTTTGATCGCCGCGAACGCTTTTATTTGCCGCACTTGTTGCCGCTTTGGTTTTTTTGTCTTTGAAGGGGTTTACCTCTTTGTACTGCAACTCTCGCCCCTCTAAGCCAAACAGCAAGGTATAAAGCGGTCCTCGGGTCGGCCGGGGCATGCTGTAGGAAATATCCGGATCGGCCTGCGAATAGGTCTTAACCGCTCCACGAAGAAAAGAAAGACCACCACAGACAATCGCCGCCGCTGCGATAACCATTCCTGCAATGTATTTGTGAGTGCGCTCCATACTTCCTCCTAGACCTAACTAACTACAGAGCCATTGTTATGCCAGCCAAGGCTCACTTAGCTTCGACCTAGGAGTCTCAATTAGAGATTAAGACAAGAAATGCGCCCAGTTGAACAATTGTTGGGCAATCTCGTTTTGAGACAAATTTCATTGGTGTCACGAAAAGACTGATTCACCTTCAGAGTCTTCGTCAGTGTCTACTACCACAAAGCTGGGAACCACCGAAGCTGGGCTCAGATCAAAATTCCAAACTGATTTTATATAAATGATAATTAATCCCATCGTGAGCGAAATCACGATAGCTAAAAATATTAGGGTCACCAACTCAACCTGGGGAGAAGTATTGTCCCCCCTTGCTCTTTCTAGAACCTCGAAGCGATCTCGGACAGAGAGCTTTTGCGCTTCAATTTTAGACAGCGTCTCGCTCAGTTCTTTGTATTTAGCATACTCCAATTCTGATTTCTTTCTTTTATCATCGAGAATTTGAACTGTCACAGGTAGCCTTTTGAGATTATTACCTAGTTCCTTTACGGAAGCATGGAGCTGAGACAATCGACTGTTCAAAAGCTTATTTTCGAGCTTCAAAAATTCTGCTCGGCCTCCGCTGCCATAGAGCGAACTGTTTGTAAGTTCTGTCGGTCCAAGGCCCGAGTCTATTTCTAAAAACTCTATGTCTTTTTTATTCTCGGCAATTTTTAACCGTGTCTCGTTAATCCTAACCATCAAATCCGAGAGATATTCACCCATCTTTTCTCTACTCGTCATGGTGATCAAGTTATCGTTGCTCATTTGAAACTCTGCCGCCTCTTGAGTTAACTTTTTTATATTTTTGTCTACTTCTTGACGCTGTTCGGAGATAAAACTTTCGACCTGGCGTATTTCTGCCATTTCGCGATCTCTTAAAAACTCAGAAGCTAACTCTAAGGCCGTGTTCGTAAGAAACAAAGACAGCGACTTATTCGGAGTTGCAAAGACCACTCTTATTTCATAATCAGACTCCATCTTCGCCTGAAACCAAGAATCAATTTTTAGGATTAACTTCTGTCTAGAAGACTCATCTTTTACAAACTCATCTAGGTATTTATCCTTGATATATTTGAAGCCTTCTTGTTCGTCGATACCGATGGCCGAGGACTGACCGCGCTTCTCAATTTTATCAAGCAGCTCATAATAAAACTCTCTCGTGCGCAGAACTTCTATCTGTTTTCCTGTTTGGGTGTTACCTTTTTTTCCGTCAACAACGGATTTAGTCATTCCGAAATAACTTGTCGAAAATGCTTGTAATGAACTATTTTGAGAATCATTCACAAGTAAGCGCCCCTTAGAAACATAGGGCACACTATATTTGTAAAAAAGCAGTGCTGCGAAAGCCGCTATAAGAAAAAAATAGTAAAATAATTTTACATGCAAACGCAATAGTTGAAAAAAATCCCGCACAAAGAATCGACTATTTATGTCGGCCTCAAAAGACGTCTTCATAGGCCGAATTTATGGCATAAGATCACGTCATTTGCATACTACCTAAATGACATTTGACCAAAACTACATGACAAGTAACAACTTCAGGAACTCGTCAAAATTGTATTCGTTAAATTTTAGCAGAATCGATTCTCGGAAAGCTCACCGGGCGAATGTCAGGTACCACTTTCACACTGGAGCTAGTCTTGGGCTTAGACTCTTCGACAAATCCATTGGTGACCTGTTGAAGATGCGAGGCCGTCTCGCATGCTTGCCGAAATGCGTCTCCCAGTTTTTTCAAAGCCACTTGGTCCGCTGTCGGCACCTCAAACGCCTTGCTATAATCGACGGGAACCTCTCGACTCAACCGTGACTCTAGCTCAATGCGAGCTTCCTGAAAATTATCAACATCGTGTCCCTCATTTTTAGAATTACTTGATGGCAGAGTCGATGCCTGAGCCCACTCTGGCAGGCTTTCTTCGCAAAACATCAGCTGGTCTCGGTTTACTTTTGTTATAAACTCAATCTCTCCTAAAGATAGATCCACCTGGCGCCCAATCTCTTCAGACGTTAAGCCCTGATGTGCTAGGCGCGCCGCCTTTACGTACTTAATTGTGTTTTGCCGTTCAAGAATTTCTGTGTGCGGAATGCGATCTTGAAATATTTTTGCAACCTCTAAACTTTTTTGCATACTTTGTTCAATTTTTTGCAGCTGCACATCCGAAATTTGAACCTGCTGCTGAATTTCTCTGCATTTTTGTTCAAGCAACGTTGTTAACTGACTCACCTGGGTTTCGGTGCGATCCGACAAATCCTCGAGAACTGCAATTTTACTCTGAAGTAACTGAAGACCCTTGCTCAAGCGTGGATCATCTTTTTGTGGACGATGAAAATGAATCCAAATACCGACAACACCCGTGACTACAATTAGATCGACTAATATTTGTAATAGTATCCAAAAACTCACAAGCCCTCCGTCCTACTTACAAATTTAGTTTAGAGGAAAACTATTCCAGACCACAACAGACTAAAGTCTCAGTTTCTGACAAAAGTTTTATTTCGAAGGTCTGGTTCTTTTATTCAAAACTAAAATTAAACAACCGAAGTTTGTCTGAAAATAATACTGTGATAGAGTTGAGTCTATGGGAGAAGTTACCATGTTATGGAAATCAAAGAGCCTTTGGGCGGCGGTTGCTGTTTCGTTTCTCTTAACATGCTGTAGTGCTGTTAAATTTCACGCACCTGGGGCGAGCGAGAAACTCGATGACAATCCCATTGTTGACCCTGGTTCAAGTACTCCACCTGGTGGCACACCAACTGCGTCACCAAGCCCCGCAGGCACTCCTCGCCAAGTTACCTATTCGAATGTTGTCCCTGTCGCATCAAACAACGTTGATATTTTATTAATCATTGATGACTCTGGCTCGATGGAGGCTGACCAAAAAAAATTGGCAGAAAAGCTCTCCACTTTTGTCTCCCAGCTTGAAAATCAAGCGGTGCTGCCAATCGATTGGCAAATGTGTGTCACAGTTACTCGCCCCCAATCAGTTCCCGGAAGAACAGGAACATACTGGGGAGCTTCTATAAATTGGGTTGGCTATACTCCTGCCGCCGGAACACCGCCCTACGTATTAAAAAAAGGCACACCTAACTTAAGTAACATATTTAAAGGAACGATTGCGACGATCGGCTCTGGTGTTACTAACTCTTCGGATGAACGGGGAATAAAGGCTGCTCATAAACACTTCTATAACGGCGATC
>JAMIQD010000179.1:0-7706 GCA_035914755.1 Pseudobdellovibrionaceae bacterium
CCCACGTTGAGCAAGAGGAAGAGCTCCGACCTGAGATTCTTCAAGCAACCAAGCCTCGTATTCAGCCTGTGTTACAACCTTCACCGTTGCTAGCATGCCAGAGTGTTGCGTCCCACAAAACTCCGCACAAAAAACATGAAACTCACCAAGTTTGTCAGCGTTAAACCAAAGCGCCGTATAGGTCCCAGGAATGACGTCTTGTTTGATCCGAAAGCTTGGGACGTAAAAACTATGAAGAACGTCTCTTGAAGTCATGATCAACTTCACGTCTTTGTTCACCGGAACAACAAGAAGATTTCCGGTCTTAACGCCCGACTTGTATTCAAACTCCCAGGCCCATTGCTTGCCAGTCACATGGACCTCTAGCGCATCCTTCGGCATCGTTCGCATATCGTGGTAAATAAGCCAGCCCCAGGCAAAAACAGCTAAAAATATAACCAAAGGAATGAAAGACCACAAAAACTCTAAAAAAGTATTGTGAGTTATATAAGCTGTTTTATCTGTCTCTGTTCGGCGGCGGTATTTCCAAACAAAGAAAATCATCCCGCCGATCACGATGATACAAGAGATAAAACTTGCTGCCAGAAGGAACCCATAAAGATTGTCTACCTGAGATGCAATCTTAGTTCCCTCGGTCGGCATAAAGGATTGTGCCTGAGCATAATTAAACCACATCATTGATCCTCAACTCCTCGCCGCTCTCGGCATCGCCCTACGTGAGCGAATCCAAATCGGCAGTAACCATAAAGCCAAAACCAACACCATCAAAGCTCCGCCTAGCTTCATAATATTAAAAGCGTACAGAGTGTATTTGCTTTGGTGTGGATTGTATTGAAAACAATATAAAACCAGCTTGTCGACAAAAGTTCCGATTTTGCCGGACGAAGCCTCATTCAATGCCAGCTTCAGGTCTTTGGGGTCAATCTGCAAGCCGGGCAAGTAACGAGAAATTTTGCCATCGGGAGTCACTATAATCGCCGCCGAAGCATGAGCCCACTCATTGGCCTCGGCACTCCATTTGTATTTAAAGCCCAAATTCGTCATCAAGGCCTTAACGTTAGCCTCGTCACCAGTAAGAAAGTGCCAACCCGTTTCGGCTGCAGGACGCCCATAAGCTGTCATGTAAGCAGCTTTTTTCTTTGAAGCGACTTTCGAGTCCTCTGTGACATCAAAACTCACGGCAATCGCCTTAAACTTTTCACCAAGAGTCCAATCCATCTGCTTCATGCCGTCGGTTAGAGCATTCAAATGAAAGTTACAAAGACCGGGGCAACTGTAATAAACTGGGCTGAGAATAACGGGCTGCTGAGAGTCCCCAAAATATCTGGCGAGACTTACCTCTTGGCCACTCTCATCTTTAAATTTTAAATTTAGATCTATCTGAGAACCGCGCTGCTCATCGATGCCCACGCCTTCAAGATCTTTTGGCGCTTCCGTGGCGACCATCGGCGCCGCCTTCGGCTCATAATTAGCCCAAGCTCCCGCAGATAAAAAACCAAAAAAAGCCACCAATGCAGCTCTTTTTATTTTTATCTGACGTTTGCCCTCAAGCTTCATTGCCAACCTTACTTCGCCGACTTTGCGAATTCTGCTACTTGCTCAGGAGTGTCTTTAGACTTGTTTTGAGTGATGGACTCTATAAATTGAACCAAAGCCCATCGATCTGCCGGTTTAAAGTGACCAAAGGCTGCCATTGAGGTTCCTGCAATGCCGTTCGTGACAACCTTAAACAATGAGATCATCCCGCCGCCCTGGGTCCACTTGCCTTCAATTAAATTACGAGGTGGAGGCTTCAAGGCCGCACCCGCCGGGCCGTCACCCTTTCCTTGCTCGCCATGGCACATTGCGCAGTTCGTGCTAAACACCTTTTTGCCGTAAGCAATAACATCGTCGTTTTTAGCCCAAGGCTCATTTACCGTCGCAATATCAAAGGCAGGTCCCGCAGCAGCGAGCTCAAGGCTAGCCGTTGGATCTTTAACCTTCTCATCTAGGTTCACACCAGGATGGATCGCAACGATATAGATAAAAAATAAGAATACAAAGCTCATCGAAAAGATGAAAGCTATCATTCCACCGCGATTATACTCTTCTCTAGAATCAGACATAGGTTCGCACTCCCCTGGGGGACGTTTTATAATCAGTTAGTTTTCACATTTGTATCGTTGATTAGTAGCGTAAAAAATAAATGGTCGCAAGAACTTACGCCAACCATTCCATTGTCTTATCGCGTTGTATAATTTGAAAAATGCCGACTAAAACAGAAAATCTCTAATCAAGGCCACAAATTTTTCGGGCGCCTCAATATTGACGCAGTGACCTTGGCCGGGGATCGTTTGAAACCTTGCCGTATTTATAAGTTCTGCCATTTTTTTAGACTCGCCTATATCTAAAAGCTGATCATGTTCCCCATGCAATACCAATACGGGATGAGTAATTTTTGAAATCTCGGCACGAGCATCAAAGCCATCCAAGGCTTTTAATACAAGATGCCCAATCGCCTTAACTCCGCGAAAAGCATCCTCAACAACGACGCGTTTGAAAAATTCAGAATCGGGGTTATTTTGATAAATAGTGGAGCCAAGAACGATGGCCACCAAATCCTTGTTCACCTTCATCTGCTCAAAAGCGCTGATCATGTTGGAGTCAAACTTAACTCCCTGTGCCCCAACGGGATCTAATAACACGCCTTTTTTAAACAACTCAGGTGCCTTCGCCAGCATCAATGCCGCGATGGTGCCGCCCGTTGAATGCCCAACCAAATGAATGGGCCCTAAATTTAAACTTCTTATCAGAGATATAAAATCATTTGCAAAAGTATGCAGATCAACTTCGGACTCTTGCTTTGGCTTTGAACTCTCTCCGCACCCTCGAAACTCGGCGTAGATTAAAGAGCCCTGATAGTTTTTGCCATAGGACTGGGACTTCCAGTGCTCTTGTGCTGGATACCACCAGCGGTTTGATGCCAAATTGCCATGAATGCAAAAGGTTGTTTCAGGAACAATCCCTGGAACTACTTCGTAGTTAATAACAGCGTCAGTTCCATCACTCACCGCAAATGAAGCCATCTCTACTCCTTACCACCGGTAAGGCCAATGATCTCCTTGCCTGATTGAGCCTCGCCTTTGTAGGGATAACCTTGGAAATCTAAGCCCTTACTCAAAAGTGGATTGCCAGACAGAATTTGATAAACCCACGACGCCGCAAAGTTAGGAACTGCTTCTGGGATTTTATGTTCTGAATTATTAACAAAGATACGACTAGATTTAATCTTGCTTGGAACTTTTTCCCAAAAATCTGACAGAACGCCTGCGGGTATATATTGATCCTGAGGTGCCACCATCAAATGAGTCGGCACAGACAACTGGTCCGCAAAATCAATAGGGCGGAACTTTCGAATACCCTGAACCATTCGGAAAACACTTTCTAAAATGAATGGGGTTTTCAAAACAACTGGCTCCGCCTGTGGATAAGTCGCATATACGATTTGACGTAAATAAAAGTCATACAATTCATCATCAGACACTTTGTTAGTTGGGAATATCTGACGTGTGGCCCAGATTTGAGCCATGATCCAATTGTTTTGACCAGCTAAGGGCTCCGTGTATGGCGCCATTAAAATCAAGTTCTTAACATTTTGTGGGTATTCGAGAGCGTAAGCAACTCCGATGCCGCCGCCGTACGAAAGACCCACGATGTTATAGGGTGCTTTGATCTTTAGTGCCGTTAATAGCTTTTGCAAATCCTCAACTTGAATCTTGTAAGAAACGGCTTCGGTCACGGGCGCGTACTTTGCCAGGGTTTCACCCATGCCATACATGTCATAACGAAGAATTCCTACTCCGCGCTTTTGCAAAGGCTCAATAAAGTTGTCCCACTCGGTGGTGGAATATGTAAGTCCGTTAAGAACGATCAAAGTTGGTTGACCTGAAGACGCCACAACATAGTTGACATAAAGCTCTCGGTCTTTCGCAATCTTTACGAATCCCCTCACTGTTTCAGTTTTTGCAAACGCAAAACCAGAAATCATCATGACAAATAAAATTGATAAAATAGAAATGAGCGTCTTCATTTAAACCTCTTTTGCACAGGCCCTAGTCACACGAAATTATATTGTCAAACCACCATCAACGCTAATAACAGTCCCGTTAATGTACGCGGCTTGCTCAGAAGACAAGAATAACACTGCGTTTGCGATGTCCTCAGTCTCGCCCAATCGGTTCGATGGAACTTTAGATGCCATTTGCTCAAGAGCTTCTTTTGGCATCGCTTGGGTCATCGGCGTTTTAATAAAGCCCGGCGCAATCGCATTGACTGTGAAGCCTTTGCGAGCAAGCTCCTTCCCCCATGTTTTTGTCATGCCAATAACGCCCGCCTTTGAAGCAACGTAGTTCGTCTGACCAAAGTTACCGTAAAGTGCTACAACGCTTGATATATTGATAATTCTTTTGTGCGTGGAAGCTGCGTTAAATCTTTCTGTTAACGCCTTGGTCACATTAAATAGACCCGTCAGGTTCGTATTAATGACAGCGTCCCAATCTTCTCCTGTCATTTTTGCAAAAGACTTGTCCCGAGTAATGCCGGCATTGTTGACCAGGATATCAATTGACCACGGAATCGAGGCCACCGCCTGAGCGCAGGATTCGCGATTTCCCACGTCCACTTTGGCAAAGTGCACCTGCGAACTATAGGCCGATAATTCTGCTTTTGCATGACCCAAAGCTTGTTCAGAGTAGTCCCAAACGCTTACCTTCGCCCCTGCTTCGAGGAATGATTTTGTGATCTTGAAGCCGATACCTGAGGCGCCCCCGGTAACAACAGCCGCCTTTTCGTCGAAATTGTATGTCAGATTTTTCATAACAGCGGTATCGCTCCGACAAGAGCCCGCCGTCAATCAAAAGATTTTGCCTCTACAGTTTAGAATAAATGCTCTATATTTTTGAGCTTGCCAAAGTCAAAAGAAGATTTATACAAGCTGCTTTAAGATTTCGTTTTGAAAGGGCATTTAAATGAGAAAAGCGACCATTGCCGGAACAGGCATGTATGCTCCAGATAAAGTCGTAACCAATGAGTACTTTAACGATCTCTATAAAAAAGACATAGGTACGTTTCTAGTTGAGCAGCGAAATATCCGCGAACGTCGCTGGATGTCCTCTGAGCAATCGACTTCGGACCTCATAATTCCTGCCGCCGAAGAAGCTCTCAAAAATGCTGGCATTACCGCTAAGGACTTAGACTTAATTATCGTGTCAACTGACACCCCAGACTACCTCTCTCCGTCGACCGCCTCTGTCGTTCAGTACCGAATGGGTGCCACTAAGGCAGGAACTTTTGATATCAATACGGCTTGCGCAGGATTTGTGACCGCCTGTGATATTGCTAGCAAGTATATTTCCAGCGATGAAAGGTACCAAAATATCTTGGTCGTTGGCGCTTATGGAATGAGTAAATATCTTAACTTTGATGACTACAAAATTGCTTCCTTGTTTGCAGATGGCGCCGGCGCCGCAGTCATTCAACCCGCAAAAGACACTGCAGGATTTATTACCAGCGAACTTTACACCGATGGACAGTATCATGACTATATGGGCATCTACGCCGGCGGCACTTATCAGCCCATCAACGAAGATGTTCTGCACAGCAAGAGGCATCTTTTGGCTTTTCCAAAACGAATTCCGCCAGAAACAAATGGAATTCAGTGGCCGCGTCTGACAAAAACTCTTCTTGGGCGTATGAATAAACGCCCACAGGATGTTAGTCGCTTTTTTATCACTCAATTCAACATCCAAAGTATTTATGAAACCATGGATCGTCTTGAGGTCCCTCGCGAGAAGGCTCACTGTATTATGGATCGCTTTGGTTATACAGGGAGTGCTTCGATCGGGATGGCACTCGCTGATTCTTGCCGTGATCATCAGTTGAAAAAAGGCGATCTTATAATTATGTTAGGTTCAGGCGGCGGCATGTCGATGGCAGCAGTTGCGCTTGAATGGGGCTACGACACATAAGGGGTGGCTAGGATGGAGTTAGATTGGCTTAAGCGTTGGAATTTATATGCTCCCGAAAAAATCGCCGTTAAAGATGGCGACACGGGGGACGCTCTAACTTATCGCCAGCTTTTCCAAGCATCAGTTGCAAAAGCCCACGACTTAAAAACAAAGTACAGCGTAAAAAAAGGGGGCCGAGTCGCGGTCCTCGCGATGAATGAACTTGATTACATTGTCCTCTTTTTTGCAGTGCAAAGAGTGGGTGCGACTCTGGTTCCCATTAACTTCCGCCTCACTTACCGCGAAGTTGAGCATATTGTCTCAGACTGCGAGCCAACCCTGATGGTTTATCAAGAGACATTTCTTGAGTTGGTGAATCAACTCAAACAAGAAAGCAAAATATCTCAAACCATGCTCCTCTCTGAAAAAACGACCGACCTCAAAACACTCAACGAAAACTTTGAGGGGGCGGCCCAAGATCCCGTGATGATCCTTTACACTTCAGGAACAACAGGTGCACCAAAGGGTGCGATTATTTCTCATGAAATGATTTTTTGGAATTCGGTCAATACGACAATACGATTAAATTTATCCCAGCAAGACTGCACGATAATATTTTTGCCATTTTTTCATACGGGTGGCTGGAACGTCCTAACCACTCCGATCCTTCATCGCGGTGGCACAATTGTTTTGTTAAAAAAATTCGATAGCGATCGCATTCTTCAACTTTCAGAGAGCGAAAATGGTACTATTTTATTTGGCGTGCCCACAACCATGGATATGATGGCACACTCCCCACTCTTCGATAAAGTTAATTTGGCAAAAGTCCGCTATGCTATCGTTGGGGGCGAACCTATGCCCATCGACCTAATCAAAACCTGGGACAAAAAAGGAATTCCCATTCGCCAAGGCTATGGGCTAACCGAATTTGGTCCCAATGTTTTCTCGCTTAACGAAGAAGATTCGATTCGAAAAATCGGCTCGATCGGATTTCCGAATTTTTATATCGACGCCATGGTAGTCGACAACCAAGGCCAAGAAGTTGCGGCCAATGAAATCGGCGAGCTCATCCTCAAAGGCCCTATGTGCATGCAAGGCTATTGGAAAAACCCTAAGGCCACTGCCGAAACGATCAAAGATGGTTGGCTCTACACCGGCGACTTGGTTCGCTGTGATGCTGATGGATATTTTTATGTCGTCGGTCGCAAAAAAGACATGTTCATCAGCGGCGGCGAAAACGTGTACCCTCCAGAGCTAGAACAAGTCATTCGTAGCCTTCCTGGCGTTCGCGAAGTTGCCGTCGTCGGAGTACCCGACGAAAAATGGGGGGAAGTCGGCAAGGCCTTTGTCGTCCGTGATCAAGTTCAAATCTCCGAACAAGATCTCAAGAGTCACTGCCTGAAAAACTTGGCAAAATTCAAGATCCCAAAATATTTTGTCTTCTTACCAGAGCTCCCCAAAGGAGACAGCGGTAAGATCCTTAAACGTAAGCTCTTGGAGCCGGCGCCGTAAATGTTCTGGAATTATTTTTAATAGAGCGTTCGCCAGTTCGTCGGCAACCGATATTAAATTCAAATCACACCGATATGTTTCTGTAAATTTGCAGTTTACAATTTTTTTTTTGGCCAATATTGCAAATAGGTCCACCGTAGAGGTCATGCGTGCGAAATAAACTGAAGAGGAGGACTTTATGAAGCTACGAAACTATGTTGCTGCATTGGG
>JAMIQD010000180.1:0-5414 GCA_035914755.1 Pseudobdellovibrionaceae bacterium
GACGTCGACTATCGGCAAAAAATATCTCATGGGATTGGCTGGAGCTGTTTGGGCGGGCTTTGTGCTCTCCCATATGGCTGGCAATCTTCTTATGTTTGTTAGTGCTGATGTATACAACTCTTACGGTCACGCGCTGACGAGTGGCAATATTATCTACGCGATAGAGGCGATTTTAATAACAGCGCTTATAGCTCACATCGGCCTTGCAGTCAGCCTAACCAGGCAAAATCGCGCAGCGAGAGGTGGCGCCTACGCGGCAAGCCCCCGCGGAGAAAAAAAGGCGCAGTTTGGATCAAAAACCATGGGTGTTCAAGGCACTGTAATTCTGGTCTTTATCATTTTGCACTTAAGCACATTTAAATACGGCACCCACTATGAAACGACAGTGAACGGAGTCGCGATGAGAGATCTCTATCGCCTGATGGTGGAGGTTTTTCAACAACCCGGTTACGTATTTTGGTACGTCGTTTGCCTGGTGTTGCTTGGGGTTCACTTGAGTCATGGGGTCGGCTCGGTATTTCAGTCCTTTGGCTTGATGAATGGAAGATATCAACCCGTTTTTAGAAAGCTCAGCATTGCTTATGCGGTAATTGTCGCCGTAGGCTTTATTGCGCAGCCGATCTATGTTTATCTCGTCGCGAGTGTAGGATAAGGGAGTGAAGAATCATGTCTAAAGTTTTGGATGGAAAAGTTCCCGAAGGATCGATTGATAAAAAGTGGACGGACCACAAGTTTAAAATGAAGCTTGTTAATCCAGCAAACAAGAGAAAGCACTCTGTTATTATTGTAGGCACTGGTTTGGCGGGCGCAAGCGCGGCAGCATCCATGGGAGAGCTCGGTTATAAAGTGAAGGCCTTTTGTGTGCACGAGTCTCCTCGTCGGGCGCACTCTGTTGCTGCCCAGGGCGGAATTAATGCTGCTAAAAACTATCAGAACGACGGCGACTCTATTTATCGTTTGTTTTATGACACCGTAAAGGGCGGAGACTTTCGAGCTCGCGAAGCGAATGTTCATCGGTTGGCCGAAATCTCAGTTAATATTATTGACCAAGCTGTTGCCTCGGGCGTTCCGCTTGCTAGGGATTATGGCGGCTTGCTCGACAATCGCTCGTTTGGCGGAGCACAGGTGTCTCGAACTTTTTATGCCCGTGGACAAACGGGTCAGCAGTTACTGCTTGGGGCTTACTCCTCAATGATGAGGCAAGTAGATCTTGGTAACGTTCAGCTCAACTACCGACGCGAAATGCTCGACTTGGTCGTAGTTAACGGAAGGGCCCGTGGGATTATTGTCAGAAATCTTTTAACGGGAGAAATTGAAGCTCATGAGGCAGACGTGGTAGTCTTAGCCACGGGCGGATACTCAAATGTATTTTATCTTTCAACAAACGCAATGGCGTGCGCGGTAACGGCCGCCTGGAAGGCCCACAAGAAGGGTGCGTACTTTGCAAACCCTTGTTATACGCAAATTCACCCAACGTGCATTCCTGTTCACGGAGAAAACCAATCAAAGCTTACTTTGATGTCCGAGTCTTTACGCAATGACGGGCGCGTATGGGTGCCGAAGTTGAAGGGCGACAAGCGCCATCCAAATGAAATTCCTGATTCCGAACGAGACTACTATCTCGAGCGCGTTTACCCAAGTTTTGGAAATCTCGCCCCGCGAGACGTGGCGTCTCGTCAGGCTAAGTATCGCTGCGACGAGGGCCGCGGCGTCGGAGAGTCTGGAAAAGCTGTGTACTTAGACTTCCGCGATGCCATCGGCCGCCTCGGAGAAGCAAAAATAGCAGAGCGCTATGGAAACTTGTTCCAAATGTACGAAAAAATCACAGGAGAAAACCCTTACAAGCAACCAATGAGAATCTACCCAGCGCCTCACTATACTATGGGTGGACTGTGGGTCGATTACAATTTGGAGTCAAATATTCCGGGCCTGTTTGTTGCGGGCGAAGCTAACTTTTCTGACCACGGCGCAAATCGGCTGGGCGCATCAGCATTGATGCAGGGCTTGGGCGACGGGTATTTTGTCCTTCCGTATACGGTCGGAAACTACATCGCAAATACCAAGCTTGAAAAAGTTGAGACAACTCACGAGGAGTTTAAGCAAGCACAAGAGGGAGTCAAAAACGACATTGCAAAGCTCATGAATGTAAAAGGAAGCCGCACGGTTGAGAGTTTTCATAAAGAGCTGGGCCATATCATGTGGGAGTATTGCGGCATGGGCCGCAGCGAAGCCGGCCTCAAGCGCGCTCTTGAGCTGATACCCAAATTGCGAGAAGAGTTTTGGCAAAATGTTCGCGTACCAGGCGAAGCTAACTACCTAAATCCAGAGCTAGAAAAAGCTGGGAGAGTAGCCGACTTTATGGAGTTGGGAGAGTTGATGTGCCGAGATGCGCTCGAAAGAAAAGAGTCGTGTGGCGGTCACTTTAGAGAAGAGTATCAAGAAGATGGCGAAGCAAAACGTGATGATGAAAATTTCAGCCACGTAGCCGCATGGGAGTGGACTGGGGCAAACAAAACCCCCGTCCGCCACACGGAAGAGTTGAAATTTGAAAACGTTAAACTTGCAACCCGTAGTTATAAGTAAGGTGTCTAATGAGTGAGTTGACAAAAAAAATAAATTTAATTCTTAAGATCTGGCGACAAAAAGGCCCTAAAGACTCTGGCGCCTTTAAAGAATACGCTGCGAAAAACGTATCTACGGACGCCTCTTTTTTGGAAATGCTTGATGCCGTCAATGAGGAGTTGATTTCTAAGGGGGATGATCCGATAGCTTTTGATCACGATTGCCGTGAGGGAATTTGTGGTAGTTGCGGGTTTATGATCGACGGAGAAGCCCATGGCCCACAAAAATCAACAACGGTGTGCCAGTTGCATATGCGTGCCTTTAAAGACGGCGACGTGTTGACGCTTGAACCCTGGAGAGCTTCGGCATTTCCGATTATTAAGGATCTAATGGCCGACAGATCGGCATTAGATCGTATTATTACAGCGGGCGGATACATCTCTGCGAACACTGGTGGCGCTCGTGACGCCAATAGCATTTTGATTCCAAAAAATGATGCGGACCAAGCTTTTAACGCGGCAACGTGTATTGGTTGTGGTGCTTGTGTGGCTTCGTGCAAAAATGCGGCGGCCATGCTTTTTACTTCGGCGAAGATATCACATCTTGCACTTCTTCCTCAGGGACAAGTTGAAAGAAAAACCCGCGCAGAGCGAATGGTTGCTCAGATGGACAAAGAAGGCTTTGGCGCATGCACGAGCACGGGATCCTGCTCGGCCTCTTGTCCCAAAGATATTAGTTTAGTGAACATAGCACGTATGAATCGTGAGTTTTTGAGCGCGAAGGCGCTTAAGGATGACCAGGCCGAAGCCGGTGGCGGCTTCTAGGCTGCTTTCTAGAACAAAGAAGAGTGACAAAGCAAAGCACTGGACTAAAATCCAGTGCTTGTTTATTTGTGGCGCCGAGCTGAGGCGCCGCAATGAACCAGCACAAGGTCCTAAAGAATCCTAGCAATAAGGCCGAAGAGGAATTCTAGAGGGCAAAAATGAAGAAGCTATCAGAACTAATGGACGAACTTGGCTTTGATCCAGCAGCATCGCCGGCGGTGAAAGAAGCGTTTATTAAGTATCTGATAAAAGCGAGTGAGGGCGTGAGCGTGCTTACGCCAACAGAAAAGAAAATTATTATAGCAAACCCGCACCAGATAAAGGTTCTCCAGCCAGCATCTCCTCCCGAGCAGCTGAGCTTTGGCTTCTCTGAAGAAACCAGCACTAAGTCTAGGATTTCGTCGAAACGTCATAAAATCTAAAGATTTTTTTCTCAACGAAGGTCGGCATTGGTACCATTTTGGAACTGGTTTGTCGAAAAAAAGAAATCCACGGGAGGATTTATGAAAAGGCTTATGGATAGAGCCCACTTAGGGATGTTAATTGGAAGTTTTTTTGTGTCTGCGGTTGCCCTGGCAGCGCAGCCAGAAGCTGTGCCGGGAGAATATGTAGTAAAGCTAAAGCAGACCATGCAGGTTCGCGCATATCAGAAGGGCGCTCTGAGCGAACAGCTGGGCGCCTATGTAAAGAGCATAATCCCGGGGCAAAATATTGTTGTCATTAAAAGACCTGTTTTTGAAACCCAAGCTTCGGTTTTGAAAACGTACGCCCAGCTTGAAAATATCGCGCTTATTGAGCCCAACTATATATATCGAGCGAACAAAATGCCAAACGACCCAATGATTGGGCAGCTTTGGGGCATGAATAACTTTGGACAAAAAGATAAAGACAGTGCCGTGGGCGTAAAAGGCATTGATATTGGTGCGACCGAGGCATGGGATATCGAAACCGGGTCAGATAATGTGATTGTCGCCGTTATCGATACGGGCGTGGACTACACCAACCCAGATCTTGCTCCTAATATGTGGACCAACGAAAAAGAGTTAAACGGCAAAAAAGGAGTCGACGACGACAACAACGGTGTGATCGACGATATTTATGGCTACAACGCAACCAACGATAGTGGCGATCCAAAAGACGATCATGGTCACGGATCACACTGCTCAGGAACAATCGGCGCAAAGGGTGACGACGGCAAAGGAATTGTTGGCGTCAACTGGAACACACGAATTATGGGTGTAAAGTTTTTGGACTCAAATGGCTCCGGATCCCTCGAAGGCGCGATAAAAGCAATAGACTATGCGAGCAAAATGGGCGCAAAAATTCTTTCGAACTCCTGGGGCGGTGGCGGAGAGTCACAAACCCTCAAGGAGGCGATTGAAAGATCAAACAGTGCCGGAGCTCTCTTTGTAGCGGCTGCTGGAAACGAATCAAACAACAATGACGCAAACCCAACATTTCCTGCGTCATATCAGGTTCCCAATGTTCTCGCCGTTGCGGCAATCGACAACAGAGGACAGATTGCCTCTTTTTCTAATTATGGCAAATCATCAGTTCATGTTGGCGCACCGGGCGTGAACATCTTGAGCACGACCACGACAGGCTACGAAGCATGGTCTGGAACTTCAATGGCAACGCCCCACGTTTCGGGTATCGCAGCACTTTTGGCATCGCATGAGCCAAGTCTTACGAATTTAGAACTTAAGAATCGCATCATTACTACGGCACGTCCGATCGCAGGTCTTCGCGGCAAGGTGCGCGGTAGCGGCCTTGCAAACGCCTACTTGGCGTTGACGAATACGCTTCCAACACCGGACGTAAATGATCCAGCAAATTGGCAAATGAGGTCAGTTACAGTAGCAACGCCCCATCCGTATGCGGACAAAGCCCTTGAGACCTACGAAGTATTTGTTCCGGGCGCAAAAGAAATAGCGCTCTACTTTGAGAAGTTTCAAACAGAAAACAGCTATGATGTGGCACAAATTTTTGACGCCAAAGGAAACCTCATCGCGTCCATTTCTGGAAATA
>JAMIQD010000181.1:0-7567 GCA_035914755.1 Pseudobdellovibrionaceae bacterium
TGTAAAACTCGAAGAAATACTTCGTGATGCGCCGGAATCAGACAAGATTCGTTTTTATTTAGCGGCAGTATACGAGGAAACAAAGGCATACGATAAATCTATAGCACAGTTTAGAAAAATTCCTTCGAGTAGCCAATTCTATGGTGAGGCAATAGTTCATACGGCGTATATGATGAAAAATATGGGGCGCTTGAACGAAGCGATAGATATCGTTGAGAGTGCAATCAAAGAAAAGAAGGATCAAGCTCAGCTCTATGCGATGTATGCGTCGTTAATGGATGAGCGCGGCGAGTACAAGAAGGCTCATGTGATGCTAACGGACGCGATTGAAAAGTTCCCAGAAAACACACAGCTGAGATTTTATTACGGAACCTTGTCGGACCGCCTTGGCAACAAAGATAATGTGATTGCTGAAATGAAAAAAGTTTTAGAGATTGATCCAAAGCATGTCCAAGCGATGAATTATTTGGCCTTTACCTGGGCCGAAAGTAATTCCAACCTGAAAGAGGCCGAGGTTATGGCTCGCAGGGCTCTCGAAATTGAGCCCAAGGATGGTTATATTATGGATACGCTTGGTTGGATTCTTTATAAGCAAGGGCGTTTTAATGAGGCAGTCCGAGTTTTAGAGGTTGCATTTAAGCACCAGTCCACAGTGAGTGTAATTGCAGAACATCTTGGTGACGCCTATTACAAACATCAGATGGTAGAAAAAGCCAAAAAAATGTACCAGAAGGCGGCCTCTCTTGAGTCAGACTCGAAGAAGGCAGAGGTTATAAAGGCAAAAATTACAGCTATCGAAAGACAACAATTACCAATTGATATGCGTATGCCTGCGTCGGCACAAGAACAATAGATTATTAAATCTTGCATTTTATAAATGGGCTTCATTATCCTCAAAAGAATGAAGCCCATATTTTTATTAGTAATTAGTGTCTATCTGGCGTCCTGCGCAACTCAACCCCCCAAAGAATTGCCCGCGGGTGCGGGTAGCGGGCGAGCACAATGGGAAACCAAAGCTGTTGTTAATGATCTTAAGGCTAACAAGTCCCACACTTTGGATATTGATGTTTTAGCTCAGTACCCAAAAAGCTTTCGAATGGAAGTTTCAGCCTTGTTAGGGGCCCATGTTGCGAGCTTGGTGTTAAATGGCCAAGAGGTAAAATATGCCTTATTTACCCAGAAAAAGTTTTTTCAAGGAAAGGCGAGCGAAGCGAGCTTTCTGCCATTAATGAATATTCCTCTACACCCAGCTAACTTTATGAACCTGGCGTATGACCGGCCCTTGCGCGGCTCGGGGTGGGTATGTACAAACAGCGCCGCGGGTAAAGTTGCTGAATGCGCTCAAGAGAGTCGTGGTCTTAAAGTTGTTTGGAGTGATCGCACCCCTGAGGGGCAAAAGAAGGTCTTAATAACGGGCCCCGCCTTTGAAATGCGATGGCTCTTTAAGCCGCCCCAGACTGAGGTCCAGTTTAAAGATGAAACGTTTCGTTTAGAAGCTCCCGATGAGTTCAAAACAATACAGCTCAGATAAACAATAGACCTTACTATCTGAAAAATTATTAATCAGTTTCTAACCATCTTAGAATGAGATATCCTCTTAGTTAGAGCCACTAGACCGTGGAGCAACTCTTCCACAAGGAGTGAACTATGGCCTCATCGTTAGATCTAAAGAATATCATATCGAATTGGCAGAACTCCAATGATCGCGTGAATGCGCATTGGTCGGGCACTTTTGATGAATATTTGCAGCTTATAAAACAGAACCCGAAGAGCACTCGCAATGCCTATCAACGTATGTACGATATGATCATGGAGGCGGGCACCGAAGAGTATGTCGACTTTAAAAAGCAAGTTGTGCGATATAAATTTTTTGATGATGCTGCAAGCAACGGTAAGGATGCGGTATTTGGCCTAGATATCGCGCTGATGAAGCTAGTCAATGTGCTAAGGGCCGCTTCGCTAGGATACGGAACCGAAAAGCGGGTTATTTTATTGCATGGCCCAGTGGGAAGCGCGAAGTCGACGATTTGTAGGATGTTAAAAAAGGGTCTTGAGGCGTATTCAAAGAGTGATAATGGAGCCATTTACACTTTTGAGTGGGTCGATGAGGACGGAAAATTAGACGGGCTTCTTGGTAAGGGCGTGAAGACCTTTACAAGCCCCATGCACGAAGAGCCCCTGTTGTTAATTCCTGAAGAGCTTCGCCCAAAAATTTGTGAAGAGATCAATCGAGGTCAGGAGGGTGCGTACCGAGTTCATATTGACGGAGAGCTCAGTCCGCCAAGTCGTTTTATTTTTAGAAGCTTGATGGATCGCTATCAGGGCGACTTAATGAAGGTTCTCTCACACGTACGAGTCAAGCGGCTCTTTTTGTCAGAAGCAGACAGAATCGGGATTGGCACATTTCAACCAAAAGATGAAAAGAACCAAGACTCGACAGAGCTTACGGGCGATATCAATTATCGTAAGATTGCTGAATATGGCTCCGACTCCGATCCAAGAGCTTTCAACTTTGACGGCGAGTTCAACGTTGCAAACCGTGGAATGATAGAGTTTGTCGAAGTTCTAAAGTTAGATGTGGCTTTTTTATATGATCTTCTTGGTGCCTCTCAAGAACACAGAGTGAAACCAAAGAAATTTGCGCAGACACATATTGATGAAGTAATTATTGGTCATACAAATGAGCCTGAGTATCGTCGACTTCAAGACAACGAGTTTATGGAGGCCTTGCGCGATCGCACAGTGAAGATAGATATTCCGTATATCACTCGCTGGAAAGATGAGGTGAATATCTATAAAAAAGATTTCAACTCACAAAAATTGAGGGGAATCAGTATCGCGCCACACACGATTGAGATGGCAGCAATGTGGGCGATCCTCACACGACTAGAAAAGCCGAAAAAGGCAAATCTCACGCGCCTACAAAAGTTGAAGCTGTATAACGGAAAAACTTTGCCGAACTACACGGAAGACAACGTCAAAGAGCTTCGCAAAGAGACTCAGCATGAGGGACTCGAAGGTATTTCTCCTCGTTATATTCAGGACAAGCTTTCGAACGCGTTGGTTGCTGCCCAGCAAAACAATAAGGGATCGGTTAATCCCTTTATGGTTCTAAATGAGCTCGAGTCAGGGTTAAAAAACCACTCTCTGATTTCGAATGATGATGTCAAGGCAGATTACCGCGAGCTCCTGGGGGTTGTTAAACAAGAGTACGAAGAGATTATAAAGGCCGAGGTACAAAGAGCGATCAGTGCCGACGAAAGTGCTCTCCAGCGGCTCTGCGCGAATTACATTGATAACGTAAAAGCCTATACTCAGAAAGAAAAGGTTCGTAATCAGTTTACGGGTCAAGATGAGGAGCCAGATGAGCGGCTCATGCGTTCGATTGAAGAAAAGATCGAGATTCCTGAGTCGCGTAAAGATGACTTCCGGCGCGAAGTAATGAACTATATCGGCGCCTTGGCGCTCGAAGAAAAAAAATTCAATTACAAGATGAACGAACGCTTACACAAGGCTCTCGAGCTGAAACTTTTTGAAGACCAGAAAGACAGCATAAAGCTGACTTCGCTCGTATCATCGGTAACAGACAAAGACACTCAAGAGAAAATTGATATCGTGAAGAGTCGTTTGATCAAAGACTTTGGTTATGACGATATATCTGCAACCGACGTCCTTCACTATGTGGCAAGTATATTTGCCCGTGGGGATGTTAAAAACAAATAGTGTGATGAATGTCGATAAAAGAAGACCACAATCGGTTTAAGGATATCGTTAAGGGCAAGGTGAAAGAGGACTTTAAAAAGTACGTCACCCAAGGGGAGATGATTGGCAAAAGAGAAAATGACTTTGTCAAAATCCCACTTCCCCGAATCGAAATTCCCACATTTCGATATGGTCCGAAGCAACAAGGTGGGGTCGGCCAAGGACAGGGCCAGCCTGGCGAGGGTGTTGGCGAACCAGGTGAGGGCGGACAAGGGCAAGCGGGAGAGAACCCTGGCGAGCATCTGTTAGAGGTCGAACTTTCGATGGACGAGTTGGCTGATATTCTTGGTGAAAAACTTGAGCTGCCCAACATTATCCCGAAGGGCAATAAAAATATTGATATGGAAAAGAACCGATACTCAGGACTCGCACCCGTGGGCCCAGAGGGATTGCGGCATTTTCGTTCTTCGTACAAGAAAGCATTAAAGCGCTATTTGAGCTCTGGGATCTACAACCCAGAGGACCCAGTTATTGTCCCTATACGTAGGGATTTTCAGTACCGCACTTCAAAAAAAGTAACTCAGCCCCAGGCAAAGGCAGTCGTTATTTATATGATGGACGTTTCCGGATCTATGGGTGACGAGCAGAAAGAAATCGTAAGGCTCGAGAGCATTTGGATAAATACATGGCTCAAAAAGCATTACAAGGGCTTAGAGGCGAGGTTCATCATTCACGATGCGGCGGCAAAAGAGGTAGACGAAAATACTTTTTTTCGAACAAGTGAATCTGGTGGAACGTTGATTAGCTCGGCATACAAGCTCTGCCAACAAATTATTGAGACTGATTACCCCGTCAACGAATGGAATATTTATCCCTTTCACTTTAGTGACGGCGATAACTGGAGCGGAGAAGACACCCGCCTCTGCGTAAAAATACTTAATGAGTTTTTTCTTCCGAAGGCCAATGTTTTTTGCTATGGCCAGGTTGAGAGTAAATATGGGAGCGGACAGTTTCTAAAGGATTTGCAAAAAGATTTTGGCAGTGATGATCGTATTATTTTAAGCCAGATTGAAAATCGCGACAAAATTCTCGATTCCATTAAGGACTTCTTAGGGAAAGGGAAGTAGCCATGGCCAATTTAACTCCGGAACTTGAGGCCGAGAGAAAGAAAATTTGCAAAATCGCCAAAGACGCCGGTCTCGATTGTTTTGAAACAATTTTCGAGTTGATTACTTACGACCAAATCAACCAATTTGCAGCTTACGGGGGTTTTCCCGTGAGATATCCGCACTGGAAGTTTGGGATGGAGTATGAGCATCTATCAAAATCCTATGAGTACGGCCTCTCGAAGATATACGAGATGGTGATCAATACAGATCCTTGTTACGCCTACCTGATGGAAGGTAATGCGATGATGGATCAGAAGCTGGTTATGGCTCATGTTTATGGCCATTGCGACTTCTTTAAGAATAATATTTGGTTTTCAAAGACCAACAGAAAAATGATGGATCAAATGGCGAACCATGCGACTCGTATTCGTCGCTATGTAGATCGTTATGGCATCGAAACTGTCGAAAGCTTTATAGACACCTGTCTGAGCCTAGAAAACTTGATTGATCGGTATAGTCCTTATGTAGAAAAGTCGATCGTTCCAAAAGAACATTCGGAGACGCGTGACGAGTCGGACTACTTGTTGAAGGTGAATCGTCCGTATATGCGCGACTATATCAATCCTCCAGAGTTTGTTGCGGAACAAAAGCGTAAGGCGATAGAGCAAGCCCAAAAGTCGCAAAAATTTCCAAATGAACCAGAGAAGGACGTTTTACGATTCTTAGTTCATTATGCTCCTCTTGCTGATTGGCAGCAGGATATCCTTTCGATTATTCGCGATGAGGCTTATTACTTTTCTCCTCAGGGAATGACGAAAACGATGAATGAGGGTTGGGCTTCGTATTGGCACTCAAAAATGATGACCGAAAAGATCCTCAATGATTCGGAGATCATCGATTTTGCGGATCACCACAGTGGGACAATGGCAATGGCACCGAATGGGTACAATCCTTACAAAGTTGGCATTGAGCTGATGCGTGATATTGAGGACCGCTGGAATAAGGGTCAGTTTGGACGAGACTGGGAACAATGTGACGACGTTCGCGAGCGCAAGAACTGGAATAAGAAATTGAATTTGGGGCGCGAAAAGATCTTCGAAGTTCGAAAGATCTACAATGATGTGACCTTTATTGATGAGTTTTTAACAGAAGATTTTTGTATTCGAAATAAGTTGTTCGTTTATAAGTTCAATAAAAAGACAAACAAATTTGAAGTGGATACTCGCGACTTTAAAGCCATCAAAGCCCAGCTTTTGTTTCATATGACAAATTTCGGTCAGCCGATTATCAAAGTTGCGGATGCAAACTTTGAAAATCGAGGGGAGCTGCTTTTGACCCATCTTCACGAGGGGATTGATATGCAGCCAGACTATATGAACGAAACCCTCAAAAATATTTATAAATTATGGAGTCGCCCGGTTAACCTAGCGACGGCGATGGACGGGGAGCCTCAACTCTTTAGATTTGATGGAAAAGAACTTAGGCATTATAAGTTAACGGCAGATAATGGGGCTTCGTCTAACACAGAGAACGGCAGTTGAGTCAAAAAAACACCAAACTTGTATACTCAACGGACCCGAAGGATCAGGTGTGCTCCAAATGTAAAGAGTACCTCTCGGAGTGTACTTGCGTTAAGCAAGACGCAGATCAATCAAGAAACTTTGTAGAGATATTCCGGCTAGAAAAGAATGCGCGGGGCGGCAAAACGGTTACAGTGATTGATGGTCTTCCCAAGGTTGAAATTTACCTTAAAGAGCTATCCAAAGAACTGAAGGCGAAGTGTGGAGTGGGGGGCACTTATCTGATGTCGGGCAAAGAGGGCGTTGTTGAGATACAAGGCGACAAAAGAGATCAAATAAAAAAGATATTCGAACAAAAGGGTATAAAGTATAAGGGGATGTAGCCTTGTGGAGCAGATTAGATCGCAGGAGACTTTGAGAGTGCCAGCACCGAATAGAAGAATATTGATAGTAGATGACTACGAAGAAAGCTGCAGATTACTGTCTGAGATTTTGAGCACAACTTACGAGTGTTATTATACTTCTGACAGCACGAAGGCCTTTGATCTTGTGGTGGAAAAAAAGCCGGACCTTATTTTGTTGGACTATAAGATGCCAGGGCTTATGGGCATTGATTTGTGCAAAATGATTCGTGAAAATGAAGAGACAAAAAAAACACCGATCATATTCGTGTCTGGAGCCGCAAGTATTGACGAAAAGATCCGCGCTTTCGAGCAAGGTGCGGATGATTTTATCTCTAAACCCTTCCATGTTAAAGAGCTACTTCTGCGAATCAAAGTCCATTTGTCAGAAAAGGACCAAGATTTAGGAGCAGAACTGCGAGCTGCGAATTTAAGAATGAATCTTTTGTCGAGACAGGTCTTCGTTGACGGCGAAGAGGTGCAATTAACTCCAAAGCAATTTGATATTCTCAAAATGTTGGTTTTTAACAAAAACAAGCTCGTCACCCGTGAAAAGTGCCTAGACGAAATCTGGGGTGACACCGAAGTCACCTCTAGAAACGTAGACTCACAGATCAACTACTTAAAGCGCAAAATAGGCAAATTCAACGGCAAAATCCTAGCAGTCCCCAGCCTCGGCTATCGCCTCGAAGTCGAATAGAATAGAATGTACGGCCTACCTTTTGGGCAAGCGCCGCGTAATTTTCGACTTGGTCGCGCGCTTGATTCCCCAGCGAACCCCCCAAAGAATATCGGGATGGTAATTGAAGATAGTTTCAACCTCTTTAAGTGAGAC